>JAYTYJ010000047.1:0-2692 GCA_043742445.1 Candidatus Tayloriibacteriota bacterium
CCTCCTTCCTAATACAACATACTATTTCAGAGCATATGGAAGTAATCAGAACGGAATTAGTTACGGGGGCACTCTTTCTTTTTTGACGCTGGCGCAAAATTTCAACTCTTCTCAAACGGGGGATTGGAATATTGCAGAGACATGGGGTGCTACGAGTCCTTCTGTTGAGAATTTAAACTATCCCGGCTTACATGACTCTGCGACCATTCTCGACACCCACATAGTAACTCTTTCCGGAGATACTTCAATAAAAAATCTGACGATAAATCAAGGGGGAACTCTTGATCTCGCTGGACATATATTGACAATATACGGATTATTAAAGAATGACGGAACTTTTACTGCTCATAATGGCAAGGTCGTTTTCTCTGGAGCTTCTAATTCTATTAGTGGGCAGTCTGAAACTATTTTTTATGATCTTGCTAAAAATGTAACAACACCATCAACCCTCTTGTTTAATGTTGATGCTACGACAACAGTCACTCATGATTTAAGTTTCACAGGTACTTCTGGAAATCCTCTCTCACTTATTCCCAATCAACTATACGGCCAGTATGTTTTTGGAACAACATTAAGTGCAACGTATGCCTATCCTCAATCTGTGGCTTTCGATCATCAAGGAAATATGTATATAGGTTATCAGGGCTGCGGAACGTATGATTTTATCGAAAAAAGGGATTCCCAAGGCATCATCCAGAGACATTTCGGTGGTTCTGGATCAGCTAACGGTAAGTTTAATTGTATCGGTGGAATTGCTGTAAACCAGCAAGATGGAAGTATATATGTTGCCGATATATCGAACGCACGAGTAGAGAAATTTAATTCTAACCTCCAATTTTCTGCAAGTTCCGTGCCATCAGTTATAGATCTTCCTCTCGACGTTGCTGTTGGTCCTAATGGGCATGTCTATGTTATAGATGGAAATAATCATCGAGCCCTAGAACTTTCATCAGATTTACAGACCGTTATTTCTACCACAGATAATACGGATGCTGTTAGTTATATGAATCAAGGTCAACTAGAAGGTCTTGCTGTAGACACTAATGGTTATATCTATATAGTAGAGGATACTGTTTTGATAAAATTAAATCCCGATATGACTTTCAATAAGTCTATCGATCCAAGTAGTATTCTTATTGGAGGATTATACTACCCTTCGCTCAAGGGTATTGCTTTAGATTCAGATAATAATGTGTATGTGACAAGTTATGATGGTGTTGATTTCTTTGCCATTAAATTTAATTCTGATCTAGAATATATTTCCTATTTCTTAAATGAGCAAGATTTGACTTATGGAACTCATAACACTTCACTTTTTTATAAACCAGCTCTGGATTCTTCAGGAAATATCTATGTACCTGATGGGGGGGATGTGATTCAGCAATTTACGCCTCCTGTAAACAGTTTTAAATTCGACTCTCAAGGAACTAATAATCTTCTTTATCTATCTGTCGCTTCATCGACCGCTATCACTACTCTTTCCTGTACTACTTGTACGGATGTTGGGCATAATACAAATTGGACATTTTACGTTCCTGCACCGCCTTCACCTACCCCAATTTCTTCAGGCGGAGGTGGCGGAAGTGGGGGAGGTATAACGTCTAATATTACTAACTTAAAAACTCCGACCCTAACTCCAAATACGATTCCATCTACAACCACGCTTCCTATTATAAATGCTCCTATATCAAATAAGTTTTACCGTGATTTAACACTAAACAGTGATGGCAATGATGTAAAAGAATTACAAAAAATACTAGTATCAAGTGGCTATTTAAGTAATCAATATGTAACAGGATTTTTTGGACCATTAACCAAAGATGCATTGATTAAGTATCAAGTTGCAAACAATATCACACCAGCATTCGGCTATTTTGGAATAAAGACTCGTACCGCACTATCGGCTGTCAATACACCCAGACCTTTATATACTCAACCAGTTACCCCGTCAATTATTCCTAGTAGTGATCTATCTCTAGGCTCAGTGGGTGATGATGTTAAAGTTTTACAGCAATTCCTTAATACTCATGGGTATCCTATCGCAGTATCAGGTCCAGGTTCTTTGGGTAATGAAACTACTACATTTGGAGCTTTGACAAGAGACGCATTGATTAAATTCCAAGAAGAAAAGGGGATAAGTCCTGTATCTGGATTTTTTGGCCCAAGGACTAGATTGGTTATGAATACTCTTATTAAGTAGAGAAGCATTGCTTTTTTAAGGCTTTGGTGTAGAATATACTCCACTATGGAATTTGCAGTAATACAAACAGGAGGAAAGCAATATAAAGTAAAGTCAGGGGATTTGATCAAGATTGAAAAGATCACTGGCGATCATAAAGAAGGCGATAAAATCGTTTTTGATAAAGTATTGCTTGTGGATAATGGAAAAGACACTACTATCGGTACACCTTTTATCGATAAGGCACAGGTCACTGCAACTATCACAAAAATTGGACGATTACCTAAAGTTAACGTCATAAAGTATAAACAAAAGAGTAAGTATTTTAAGAAAAACGGACACAAGCAGCCATATTTTCAGGTAAAGATTGAAGGATTGAAATAGGTCAAAGACATCTTTTATATTTCTTCGCGGTTCTTAAGAGCGTTCTTAATAGTATCAGAATCTGAGTATTCAAGTTCTGTACCCGTTGAAAGCCCTCGCCCAAGTACTGAAATAGTAAGACCAGCATCA
>JAYTYJ010000048.1:0-3692 GCA_043742445.1 Candidatus Tayloriibacteriota bacterium
CGGAAAGATTGCCGTCTTTCTGATTATATTTAATAGCATTAGTAATCAGATTTTTAAAAGCCTCCCTAATTTGAGTCCCATCACCAACAGTTTGATAGTCACCATCTGCAATATTAGAATCAAATTTCAATTTAAAAAGACTCTTTTCAGCCATATCTTTTTGTTGTAGTAAGAGAGTTGTTACAAGTGGCTTCAGATCGAACGGCTTCATATCATAAACAAGTACACCAGATTTGGCACCTCTAAGGATACCTTGAACATAATCAACGCCTTCATTTGTAATACCAAGACCCGCTTTAAGAATAGATTTTGACTCTTCTGGCATATGACCATAATCGTCACCCTCCAAAAGTTCTCCGAAGATATTTTTTGCCTTACCAAGAAAACCTTTGACTTGATGGTTCATAACATACATGAGACTTTCTTGACCTTTATTTGCAACCTCAAGATTCTTTGCCAACTCCTCTATTTTCTCGCGCTGGGCATGCTCTAATTCTTTGGCTTCTATTTCACGCCTGACACTCCTCACAAGAGAATACCCAAATGGCATAAAAAGCAAAAGTGTCCCACCGAGCACATACCGCAGATACTGAATCTGATCAACAAAAAACATTGATACAATAAGTACTCCGATAGTAACTATAAGTGCCTGTGCACCAAAAATTTTAGTATTGAAAGTTTTGTATTTAAGCATTATATAAGCCAAAAATCCCACAAAGATCGGTGCCCCAAAAAGACCATATTGACCAATATACCAGTCCTGGGTAAATACCTCTAGGATATTTCCCGATGAAAAACTAAGCAAAAAAGCAACAATCCCAGTCGTGAGTAATATAACTTTTCTTTTTTCTGTAAAATCTCTAGTTTTATTAATAAAATAGAATGAAAATCCTAAGATAAGAAACATATAACCAATTTCTACCACATAGCCATAAGTTGCGACTATACCCTCCACAGCATTTCTCTCGCAATCAGAAATGTCGTAACCGAGTAGACCGAATCGAGTTGGCGATAGAGCTAGTGTCAGTAATAAAGGAGAGATGAAAACTACTTTCTGAATTATCGAAAAATCTTTTCCAAAGATAAAAACATAGAAAAAGTAGAAGGCAAAGAAGTAAACAAAAGGTTCAAATATATTGAGAGCGGACCAGAAAAACATAGTATACGAAGGATATTCTGTCGCCCACGTAACTAGGGCCAGTATGGCCCAGATTGTAAAAGATAGGACAGTTAATAAAAGTAGACGATTTACAAGTTTTTTTGGACCTTTAAAATAAACAAATAATGCGATAATAAGACTTGGAATGACTGACCCGAAATACGAATAGTATAAAAGTGGAGAAAAAACATTATCCGAAAATACTAAAAAATATGATGGTGACCATTCACATGCTGTAATTAAATTATGGATTACAGTGTTCATAATTATTTTATATATGTAGATAGATCAAATTGATTAGGTATTTCATCTTTAGTCATGAAATACTTAAAATCTCCCTGAATAAAATATCTATAGTACGTCGCAAAAATAGAAAATAAGATAAGGATAAAGATTATCAAAAGAAACGTATTACTCTTTTTATCTGAATCAATCATAGATACCCCTATATTATAACGTCTGAAGGGTTATTATCAAACTCAGCATAATTATTAGTAAGCTCTTCTCCAGCCTCTATGTCTTTAGTTGCAAAGCAGACTAGAGCTTCATCAGAATCAGGATCTTCTGGTACATAGCAAGATGTATTAGGAGTAGAAACATGATTAAAGAATCGTGAGTCATCTGAACAGAGGACATAGTTTCTAGTTTTTTTACTTTCGTAGGCATAATTAAGAAATTGTTCTTTCGCAGCATCAGAAAGCTTATCTACTTGATCCTTAGTTAGAACGACATCGAAAACAGGATCAAATTTCCAAACCAAAGCTCCTTTGGGAATAAATTCTTTAGAGAAAATACCAATTCCGTGAATATTACTTTTATCTAATTTTGTTTTGACAAATATCATATACTTATATACCGTCTATAGCTGTTTTAGCTATTCTAACACGATTTAATTTACGTTTCGCAATGAAATCTGAAGAAAGTATTGCTACGATTACATGTAGAAAAAATAAAGCTACGGGATAAAAAAGATCCTGCCACTTCTCATATCGCATAATCACAGTCATCGTCATTAAGAAATACGCAAAGGACCATAGCATCCAAGGCACTGCATTCTCACTCAAAGGGTTTCTCCACACATATCGGATAATCGGAATGAAAGATGGAAATGCACTTAAAACATAGAGCACATTCGTAATAAAGGGTTCCTTCGATAAATACCAGTAGATTGTAATACAAATATCAAGCGTAATAACAATCCATTCAAATGAATCTATTTTTTGAAAACGTCCTTTAACAAGACAAAAAATGTAAATCAGAATCGCACTCATGGAGCAAACTATAGGTAGTACGTTCTTGACCCAGTCACCGGATACAAAGATGTAGCTGGCTGTAGTAAGTACACCACCCATTGCCCATATAAGCCAGCTAGCTGTATTGGGGACAATCTTTCCCGATAAAGCCATTCGATTGTATGTAAAATATCCCAAAAGTTGGAGAGTGCCAGCGAGTATTGATATTATAAGACTTAAGTTCAGCAACATAAAAATTTAAGAAAATATTTTTAGATTTTTGAGCCATGGATTATCTTTGATATTCAGGCGTTTGTATTTTATATAAAACTTCCTAAAAGCTGTTGGAAGAAATGGATAGTATTTTTTAAAGAGCGATTTTGGTAAATAAGCCACTGATCGGACAGTACCTCGGCAATTTTTTGCGCCGCAGGAACATTTCATCTGCCAGTGAGGATTTCCCTCTAAAGTAGAATAATCAGTAGTAACTTCATCTCCTGTCTTTAGGTTTTTTAGCGCATGTAGACTTATTTTACCTCTAATACCACAAGTTGGGTCGCAGGAATGATTAAGGTACTTAAATGGTATAGCGGGATCAATCCAATATGACATTGAGACACCCACCCAATCAGGGTGCATCAAAGCTTCTTCGGGTGTGTGAAGTAATTGCTTTCTGACTGTAGAAAGATTCCCTCTGATGTGGGCAATCAAAGAACCTTTTAAGGCTTGCTCTTCTAAAAAAATTCCTGTTCCATGAATTTTACTGCTATGAGTATTAATTTTTTTCATATATTTGTAACACAATAACACATCTATTCATCCTCATTAAGTCTTTATATATAAATATAATCTAACATAATTACCCTCGATAATAAAGTATTTTTGTACTTCTACCTTGAATGTGCCCCCACCAGGAATCGAACCTGGATCTACTCCTTAGGACGGAACTGTTCTATCCATTGAACTACAGGGGCTGAACGTAAACTTTATGCAAGAGCTGCAACAAGTTCACCTTCATCAAAACCTACCATGATCTTCCCCTCAATATCAATAACGGGAACACCAAGCTGACCACTTTTATCTACCATAATTTTTCTCTGTTCAAGATCAGAAGCCACATTGTGCTCGGTATAGTTCACATTATGAGCTTTGAAATACTCTTTTGCTAATCCACAATAATGACACGTCGGTGTTGAATATATAATTACATTTTTCATAACTTTATTCTATCATAATTACTGTGGCCAATGGAAGACTCTATAAAAAAGTCCATGTTCTAATATCGTCGAAGATATTGCTGG
>JAYTYJ010000049.1:0-8768 GCA_043742445.1 Candidatus Tayloriibacteriota bacterium
AAGTTTCTTGTCAGCAAGTAATACCTCCTGCAAATGCATACGTGTCAGGTAGCGACTGGTATTGTAACTCTGGATATAAAACTGTGTATGACAACTATGTTAACAAGATCGGGTGTCAGGCTCAGTAACTAGTGATATTTATTTATCCATTTCCATGCTTCAGGATTAAGCCAGCCCTGTGAATTTTTTGGAATTATTTCCACAAGTAGGAAAGTAAGATTACCGGATCCTCTAATGATCTGGTTGTATAGATCATTCACAGCTAAAGGCGAGACAACGATATAGGTTGAATGCAAATAATGCCACCAGTCTTTAATGACATTTGGATATAGCATAGTGAGATTATTATGAAAAGTACCGTAATTAAAATCGGTTCTATTTGTATCAAAAGTTAATAAATAAATCTTATTCATGATCTTTAGTTGTTGTCGTGAGTAGCAATGGATTCGCTATATTTACGATATGCTCAGCTCCAGATAAGGTATGATCTTTATCTCCCAATATACCCAGTGATTGCTTTTTAATTTGGTACTCTTCCGATCGTAAATAGTCGGGGTTTTTACACATAAAATATGTATAACAGCATCCAGTAAATATAACCGGCAGAATACCTACAGTAATAAAGGTGATCTGCAACCAAACCTGAGTAGAACAAAAAGCTAGCGTAAAACAAGGAAGAGAAATTAAGAAACAAAGCCAGAGCAGTGGGTAAATACTGTTTCTGATATTCAGTGTACCTGCTGCTTTCTCAATAATCTTTAAAAAACTCTTTTCCATGAGATACATCTATCTTATTTTATAACCCTCTTATACCTAGCCCCTCTTCCACGTCCAATAAGCTCGATTAAACGAAGTTCGACCAAGCGTGCCAGAATCTTTTTTGTAGTTTCTCGGCTTGCATCATCATGCAACATTTCTCCAATATCAGAGATACTCAATGCTTCATCAGACTTGAAAAATGCCAATACTCGCTCCTGATTTTCTGAGAGGAACATTTCAGGATGTTCACCTTGCATAAGCTTACGAGCTTTCTCTGCGTGAGTGAGGAGAGAGTCAAGGAAGTAGTTGAGCCATGGAGTGATATCCTCACTATCAGTCTTGTGCCTATTTTGCGTGGCGTTCAGAGCTATGTAGTACTCGCTTCGAGTATCCTCGATGATTTCGTCGAGCGAAACATAAGGGATATAAGCATAATCACTTCGAAGAAGGAGAAGATTTGTCAGTGCACGGGAAAGTCTGCCATTTCCATCGCTGAATGGATGAATAGCAAGAAATTCAAAAATAAAGTTGGCGATAACAAGAAGCGGGTGAAGTTCTTTTTTGTCGAGTTCACTGACGGTCCAGTCGAGAGCCGCTTCCATCTCTGGTTTTACGAGATATGGTGGTGTCGCTTTGAACAAGATGACTGATTCTCCTTTTTCATTTGTTGCAGCGACAATATTATCTCCTGGCTTATATTTTCCTTTGTGTGGCTGATCTTTATCCGAGTAGTTGAGAAGTATTCCATGGAAATGCAGAATATTATTTTCAGTCAACTTGAGAGTTTTGTAGTGATCAAACACTCTTCCGATCAGGTCTGCATAACCCGCAACCTCTTGCTCGTCACGATTTTTGGGCGGGGTATTCTTCAGACCACGGAGAAGTCGAGCAACTTCCTCGTCGTTCATTTTTGACCCTTCGATGCGTGTCGAAGCACCAGTGGAGGTGATAACCACAGTTTGCTTGAGACGTTTCAGGATAGCAGGGTTGAGATTTATGCTTCCACGCCAAAGACCCTTGAACTCGTCGATTTTTGCAATCTTTGCGAGGACTTCCGGGCTGATCTTTATTCGTTTGTTGAATCTATTTTGCTCCATATTATTGGGTATTTTGAGATATACCCAATCTTACCCAATTATACCCAATTAAGCAAGGGCTTATATTTTTTCACTATTATTAGTTTGTGAGCAAATTCTTCGTTTTCTCCAAATACACCTGAACATCCTCTATTCCTTGTTTCTTTCCGGTCTTGCTCCAATATCCAAATTTTAAATAACTCTGCAGAATAATTGCGGCTTGAAGTGCAGAACGGTCTATGACGAGATCATTCCCAACATATCCTCTTACAAGTTGTTCACTAGCTTCTTCATGTATTCCTCGCCCAAGGGCAGTAACAATAGCTCGAGCTAAATCCATATAAGGATGTCCAAAAATTGGAATTGGATCGAAAACGGTGAGAGGTTCTGTTGCGAAAATATTTTGATATGCAAAATCATTGTGACAGTAAGAGCTTTTCTTAGATTCTCCGACGTACTCACTCATTTTCTGAATAGCAAGTGAAAAATTCCCATGCTTGCTATCTTCAAGAAATCTCTCATCATCCACATAAGAAGCCTTATGCTTGATTTGATAATCGAGCCACTCACTGAATCGTGAATCTACTCCTTTTCCATCCTTCATTACACCGAATCCTTCAGACTTTGCGGAATGCATCATACGAAGCAAACTTCCCATTTTTACAAAAATCTCCTCTCTTATCATTGTACCTTTTTTATACACCTCAGGAAGCGTCTTGGCATCAATGAACTCCATAAGCAGATAGTAACCACCATCAATTTTCCCTTCTTCGATAACATGAGGAACTTTGACTCCCACTTTCTCCCATGCTTTCAAGAAGGAACCTTCGCTTTCATAGAATGATTGTGAACTCAAAGGAATTTTCAGGACTGTTTTTGTCTCTGGTGTTTCAAGTATGCAAGTAAAAGAAGCTGATCCAACAGAAGGAAAGGTGGCTTGCACGTCTTTATCTTTAAAGAGAGGGTGTTCCTTCAAAAAGGCTTCGACAAAAGGAATCAAAGAAACTCTGCGTTCATTGGATTTTTTATCAATTTCAATTCCGAAAACTGTTTAATTGTGGTGAATGTAGCGGAACAATAACGGCCGAAATACAGAAAGGAATCATTTACTACCACTGTAATCATTATAGAGATTGCCAACAGAAGAAATATACTCCGGAAAAGGATATAGAGCAAAAGCTTCTACAAGCTTTCAAATTCTTTGAGAATATAACCAAAGAGGAAGCTGAACTCGTAAGGCTTAAAATTAAGGAAAATCATGCTCAGGAGATAGAATACAAGGAAAGTATCCTCAAGACCTCTAACGAACGCTATAATTTATTACAGAGGCGTTTGGACACACTTTACAATGATAGATTGGACGATAAGATCTCTGTTGAAATGTGGCAAAAGAAACATAAGGAGATTACAGACGAACAGAATAGTATACAAGAACAGATTAAGCGTCTGAAAGGTGATGAAGCTAAGTATTTCGAGTTGTGGCTCAACATTATTGATATTGCTCACCGGTCCAGAGAGATTTATGAAAAGCACAAGAATCAAGAGGATCGCCGGCTACTTCTGAGTCATATTTTTTCGAACTTGACTCTAACTGACGGAAATGTGGCTTATACATTGAAGAAACCGGTTCAAAAACTTGCAGAACGAATACAACAGCATATTGATGAGAAAAATATTTTCGAACCGCAAAGAACCCTTGCAATTAAAAGACAAAATGACCTCCTCCCCGCACTCCATCGGGTACGATTGCGTACGGGGTTTCCTTGACGGCATGAGGATTCTAGAAGAGACGAGCTTTCTGGGGCACATCCTTCTTTGATTGCCACTGTATATACCTCTTCACCTGAGCTTCGTTGAGACCTACGGTGGATGAGAAGTATCCAACACTCCAGATGCCGTCTTTCTCTATGTATATTTCACGTATGAATTTGAATCGTGTTCGTAGGTGACGTGATGATGCCGATTTCAGTCTTCCTACGGCATCTGATACAGCTATGTTGGGTGGTATCTCAATCTGGAGGTGTACATGATCTTCATCAGTATTTAATTCTTCAATCCAGAGTGTTGGATACTTCTTCAGTGTTGCATACAGAATCTTTCGTAATTCAACGAGTACATAGGGTTTGAGTATCTTTCTTCGATATTTCGTGCCCCAGACAATGTGATATTGATGCTGGTAGGTGGAGTGGTTGAGACTACGAATCCTCATGGGACTAGCGTATCATGTATGCTCATGATACGTCCAAGGTTCCATTCATCCCCGACCTACGGGGTCCCCTTCGGTCGGGGTTTCCTGGTATATAAATGACCCTTCCGGGTCACTAAGTCCTGCTTTGCTCCGTACATGGGAGGATGTTCGAATTGTGGTTATGAAAAGTGGGGAAGTGTAAAAACACAAAACCCGCCTCTCTCACGATAGGGGGCTCGTGTGAGTGGGGCGGGGACACCTAGTGACCTCCTGGAAAATTATTCAGCTCACGCTCGCTTTCACGCTCAGTTACAGGAAGTTCCTCGCCCTCGTATCTGCATAAAATTTCTCCAAGCAGTGGAAATTTATATCCTGGAAGGAGCTCTTTTGCATCATCTTCAGTGCCGCCAAAACCTCCATCGTGGTCGGCTTGATACCATCCACATTTTTTACAATGTATTGCGTTTGCCATGGTTGTTTCCTCGGTTTGTTGTTGAGTTGTTCTGATAAGAGCCCTGCTCTTATTGCCTGATAGTAGGATACTCTTAGTATTAAAAACTGTCCATGTGAATTAAGGTATATCGTGCTCCGAACTTGGGACGATGTTCGGTTGGCGATAATGAGTGAAAGTATAGTAAAATAGGCCAATGCAGACCTTTCTTTTTATTCTAATAACCTTCCTTGGTTCAGCCTCATACTGTGTAGGAGTATCTCAAATGCTCAAAAATAAGTATTCTCCTAGTACCTTTAGTAGAGTAATTTGGGTACTACTTTCAATTAATAGTTTCGCAGGAGTTATATTAAGTCATAGTAGCAAAGCTTCTATACTTCTCAGTGCCATTTTCTTACTTGGTAATATCGCTATATGTATAACAAGCTTTTGGAAAGGGACAAAGGAAATTGGTAAATTAGAGTACCTTTGCCTTGCTCTATTGGTTTTAAGTGGAGTAATCTGGATTTATTTTAATGCGCCATTACTTAATTTAATAATAAGCCTCTTTGCTCATTTTATTGGAGGTATTCCAACCTATAAAAAAGTTTGGCTTCAACCTCATAGCGAAAGTGTTGGTTTTTGGTCATTATTTTTCTTTGCAAGCCTCTTGAGTATATTTGCTTCTGATTTTAGTTCTATCACTACAATTATATTCCCAATTTATTTCACGGTTTTTGATGGAAGTATGTTTTTTCTTTCCTCAAGAAAAAAGATGCAAAATGGTCAGAGTTTTACAAATCTTTAAAGTAGAAATCTGGAAGGTAAACCCTTCTTGTATCGTCTGCTGAATTAAACCTGTCTACGGGGTATGGAGTAGATGGGTATTTTGTCGTCTCTTGTGGAATAATCCTTTTTATTAAGGTTATCTCAGTGGTATGGGCTAGTGTCTTATCACTCTTTAGAATATGCTCATTTGAATGACCTCTAAAATCTTTATTGGTTAGAATTATCATTCTGTTAATCTCATTTTCCCCTTGGATAGCTTTTGTTTTTATAAATTGTTCGAATAGTGATGTCGGGTTGGTCACATCTTGAATAATGTATTTTGAAGCTGTAACGGCTATACAAATAAGTCGATTTGGCTCATAGCCAGCTCTTTTTAACTCTATATAGTTTAAGTTGGCCTGTCTTAATATGAGTTTTATTTTTCTCATATTCATATCAGGATATTTGTTGTAAATGTAGCTAATAAAATCAGTTAAAACTTCTGGCTCAGATTGGACATCACTTTCGAACACTTCAGATACAAAAGTATTTAATTCTGTATTTTCCTTCTTATTAAAAAATTCAACAAAATCAAGGCATTTAAGATATGTATCCAGATTTTTAAAGTAACTGACATTTGATATTGCAACTACAACAACGACCTTCTTTTGTAACTTTGTACTTGAGAGAAATTGTCTGAATGTTTCAAGAAAAAATAACCCCGCTTCTCCAGACCTATCGACATCCTCAAGTACAAAAACTATCTTTTCTTTATTTATATTATTTATAAGTGAAGTAAAAATGTCTTGTATTTCAAACACTCTACGCGCAGGAGATTTATCAGCAAAATAATCAAGGTTCTTTATTAAACCAAATAGTGGTTTTAACAAAAGAGGCAAGCCTGTTAAGGCTGACGCGACATCTATTGCAGAACCAATTGTATTTGTTGCAAGTTTTTTATCCTTTCCTGATTGACCATCTACTTTTTTAACTACCTCCTCGAGCTTACTTAAATGTCTTGCTGTTTCTAGTACCAATCCTTCCCATAGCTCCTTACGCTCTGGAAATTGCCAAGCATCAAAGTGTATCCACTCTTCTTTTTTTGCATCTCTACTTGCCCTTGTCTTCGAAATAAGCGTACTTTTACCAACACCAAAAGCTCCAATCACACCAATCATCAGACTGCCTTCAACCGAAGAAAGTTTCTCTGAAAAAGTCTCTATTGAAGATTTAATATCGAGATAGTCGCTATCTGACACCTGCTCATCTAGTAATCTTGGGTTTTTAATAAATCCTATTGTCATAATCAAATTTGTGTGTCGAGTATACCACAAGAGGACTTAATTTTTAAGAGATAAAATGATATAATTTCCAGAATTATGGACGACGCTCAAATAAAAACAAAAAAGATTGCACTAGACTTGTTTTCTACTCCTAAAAAACAAAAAAAAGAGGCAAAATTTACATTTATTGACCTTTTTGCAGGAATTGGGGGAATAAGGATTGGTTTTGAAAATGCGGGTGGTGACTGTGTCTTTACTTCAGAGTGGGACAAATAGGAACAACATAAAATTACAATCCTACCCGATACTACCTAGCACAAGATGCGGTAGTGATGTCACGGTCAAAGTGATGTTGGACAAGTAAACTGTAGTTTCTGCATCTGAGGTGAGAATAAAAAAATCACCGAGCAGTTGGGTACAAAGTCTGTTTTTACAGGCTTTTACAACTCTGTCTCCAAAAACAAAATCTCAATCAAAATGAGGCTAAATGTGTTAAAATTAAGCTACAAATCAAACTTTTTTATGAATATTATAGATTTTACAAAATTGAAACCTGCTGAGTATTCTCGCAAATCTTCTGAAAGTGAAGACAAGCAAATGCTATCTATTCAGTCACAGAATGATGAAAATAAGAAAAGTGCCAACTACCACAATTTACCTAACTTTGTTGATGTCTTTCAAGAAGCAAAGTCAGCAAAAACGGAGTTTATGAGACCAGAGTTTACTCGTATGCTAGGTGCAATCCAAAAGGGTTTAATTGATTGTATTGTGTGTTGGAAACCTGACAGACTTGCTAGAAACATGACAGAGGGAGGAATAATTATTGACCTTTTAAGTTCAGGAAAATTGAAAGCGATTATTACTCACGATAAGGTTTTTTACCCTTGGGATAATGTAATTGTACTTGCTGTTGAATTCAGTCAAGGCAAGCAGTTTGTTAAAGAACTTTCAGTCAATGTAAAAAGAGGACAGACCAAGAAAGCTTCGATAGGTATTCCACATGGAGTTGCCAGTCTTGGTTTTATAAACGATAAGAGGGAAGAAAAAGGAAATAGAAAATGGTTGGTAGATGAAGTGCGATTGAATTTAATAAAGATACTTTTGGATATGTTTCTAACTGGTACATATTCTGCTGGTAAGTTATATAAATACGCAGTAGAAACCTTAAAATTGAACACAGTGAAGCGAAAGCGTATTGGCGGGGCACTTATCCAGCTTTCTAGAATATACGAGATTTTAAAAGACCCGATATACGCTGGTTTCTTCTTTTATGGTGGAGAAAGATACGAACTCGACATCAACATGCCTAGGCTTATTACAGAAGCACAGCATAACAAAATAAAGAATATACTCAGTAAAGCCAATATACCTAAGACACAGCACCATCAAACGCCCTATGCGGGGTTTATTGCCTCCCCAGAAGGAAATTCTATTGGTCCCGATGTAAAGTTTCAATTGATATGTGACTGCAAAAATAAGTTTGCATATAGAAACAAAACACACTGCCCTAAGTGTGGTGTGGAGGTTGATAAAATGCAAAATCCAAAGTACCTCGCATACACTCTTTATTACAATGTAAAAAAGAAAAAGTTTAATTTGCCATATAAAGTAATCAATGAAAAGAAGGTAGATGCTTCAATGTTTGATTTTGTACTTAGTAATCTGCAATTTTCAGATGAACTGATTTCTTGGTCAAAGGAATACATACACGAGATGAAAGAAAAGGAGGTTAATGAAAAAATTACATTAAGTAAAAGAAAAGACGAGCGGAAAATTGAGTATCAGGATAAAAAAGCAAAATTAAGAAGTATGTTTTCGGACGGAAAGTTTACAGAAGATGAGTACCGAGAAGACTTACAAAGATTAAATACTAAATACGAAGACACACTTGAGACATCTACTCCGATTGATTGGTATTCAAGAATGATGGAGATAACGGCCCTTACTCAAAAAGTGGCAAATGTTTTTAAGGGTGATGATGTTGAAGCAAAAAGAAGGATACTTTCTACTATGGGTTCGAACCTAATCTGGGACGATAAAATACTGAGTATTCACAACGATATTGCAATTGAAAAACTTGTTGAGGGTATAAACCGTGCTAAACAGATTGACCCAAAGTTCGAACCTAGAAATTGTGTTGTATATAAAGGCTCAAAAGAAAAAACAGAGCCTTTTAACTCTGTTTTTTCTACTTTTGATGCGTACCCCTTTAGTGATGCGTACCCCTTTTAGTAGACACTTTGTAAACCCTCTCCCACCCCCTC
>JAYTYJ010000050.1:0-1615 GCA_043742445.1 Candidatus Tayloriibacteriota bacterium
GTAATACAATAGCCGTTTTGATATAATCCAATAAATGATGGTCTCGTAATCTTTGCATTCTTAGACTTTGTTGAAAAGATTTTCCGTTATCAGCTGTCCAAGTAAATAGCTCCTCTGGAGCGTTGTAGTTAGTTTGATAAGATGAAAAGCCAAGAAGATTGAAATAGAAAAGTGAGGTATATTTTACTTCAATCTCTTTTTTAAGAAACATACTCCTATAAAAAAGAAAGAAATAGGGACGTGGGTTAATATCAAGATGATTTCCATTACTTTTACTTGATGATAAGCGACTATTTATTTCATCTCTTTTAAAATATTCTGATTTTTCAATATCAAACCGTGATTTAAGTCTAGTAAAATCACTTATTTGCTCATCTGGCTTACTGTAATAATGTCTTTCTATCATAATTGAAATTGTTTTATTTCTGTATTTTTTAGATTTCCGTTACTATCAAAGGGCTGACGAACTACATAGTATTTTAGAACTGTGTTAAAATTAGATGTGTTTTTAGATAAAAGTACCAACAAATCCGTTGTATTTTTAAAATTTTGTGATGTTACAATACTTGGATTATCAGCTTTACTTTCCATATTCCCAATAATATCTAACAAGTATGCCTTAGTTCCTTGTTGATTACCACCTCTACAACCCAAGGGGCTTGTACCACCCTTACACTCAACCACTATTACCTCTTTAACACTACCTGTAGTTTTAGTATAAACCCTGTCAAAAAAACCTTGTTTACCACTGCCAAAAGTACATTCAAGTTTTGTATAGCCCTGTATTGTTACAAAATGAGCATCTGCAGCAGCCTCTCCCAATACTTCACTAGCATCAATAATAGCTTTTATAAGTACTTTATTATTGGCTTTAATTGTATTGGCTTTAAAAGCCGTTCTTGCATCATCTCTTGCATCTTTTTGGACAGTAAGAAGTGAATTTTGAGCAACAGAAACATTCGTTGTATAGCCTAAAACCTGATTACCACAAGCACCATTATTACGATACCAAGTAAAAGCTGCATCTCTATCACTTTGGTTGTGTTTTCTCCAAGAAATATCATCATTTATGTTGGCTATGGCAGAAAGTTCTATCAAAAACTCCTCTCTACTGATGCTGATACTACCTAGAGAAGACACCAAACTACTGCGTTCCGCAGGTCTAAAACTGTGGCTCTCACCTGCAGATGATACACACTGATAATCTTTGGCAAGATACGAATTTAAATTGGCACTTCCCATACCTTCTTGTATGATTTTCCAACCTATTATGTCTTTTGCTGTAAGTTGAACGGTTTTCACAGGGTCGCAAATATTCCCAGGAGGGCAATCAGTTTGCACAACATCTTTCAAAAATGAGGCTATATTAGCATCATCGTACCTTAGAAGTTCGTCATTTATTGCGGTACGTTCCGCTGGAAGTGGCACACCACAGAGTTTTGTAATGGCATTATCTACTTGCGTTTGAGTAATATTATTAGTTGGTATCATAGCTATAGCTCTTGTTTTTAAATCCGCAAATTCTGTGCATTCTTGATTTTCTTCTTGTAATATTTGAATAACTCTTTGCGTTGTCTGGTTTTCCAATCTACTAAGTAAGGCTATAATTTTTGGA
>JAYTYJ010000051.1:0-12852 GCA_043742445.1 Candidatus Tayloriibacteriota bacterium
CTTTTGCCAGGGAGAAAGTTTATTGATAGTACTTGGCGAATAAGAGGTTGCTAAACTCGTGCCAGCAGCAGCGGTAATACGAGTGCCTCAAGCGTTATCCGGAATCATTGGGCGTAAAGGTTGTGTAGGTGGTTATATTAGTCTTTTGTTAAATTCTTCGGCTTAACCGGGGGCATGCAAAGGAAACGGTATGACTAGAGGATGCGAGGGGTCTGCGGAACTCATAGTGTAGCGGTGAAATGCGTTGATATTATGGGGAACACCAAAAGCGAAGGCAGCAGACTGGAGCACTCCTGACACTGAAACAAGAAAGCGTGGGTCGCGAATGGGATTAGATACCCCAGTAGTCCACGCCCTAAACGATCTTCTCTAGTTTTTCGGAGTATCGACCCTCTGAGAGACGTAGCTAACGCGTTAAGAGAAGCGCCTGGGTAGTACGACCGCAAGGTTAAAACTCAAAGGAATAGACGGGGACTTGCACAAGCAGTGGATCATGTGGTTTAATTCGATGATAAACGAAGAACCTTACCAGGGTTTAATCTAGCTGAAGACAAGAAGAAACTTTTGTCGTCGCAAGACAGTTAGTCAGGTGATGCATGGCCGTCGTCAGTTCGTGGCTTGAGCTGTTCCCTTAAGTGGGGAAACGAACGCAACCCTCGTTGTCTGTTATATTTGTCAGGCGAGACTGCCCACGACAAAGCGCATAGATCAATTCAGTTTGATTGTGCTCTGTGTCGTGGGAGGAAGGTGAGGATGACGCCAGGTCAGCATGTCCCCTTATACCCTGGGCTACACACGTGATACAATGGATGGTACAACAGGACGCTAAGCCGAAAGGTGGCGCAAATCCTTATAAAACCATTCTCAGTTCGGATTGAGGTCTGCAACTCGACCTCATGAAGTTGGAATTGCTAGTAATCACAGGTCAGCCATACTGTGGTGAATACGTTCTCAAGTCTTGTACTCGGGTCGCCATGCGATTCGATACGCTAGTTGGTGAAAGTCCAACTGAAGCAAAAAATAGTGCTTCAAAGTGAAATCACAGTCTATAATCCGTGAGGAATTTAGATGAAGGGAGAAAGTAACATTTCTTAGCTTGAATGTCAGTTATGGCATATATCATAGGTCATCCTGCGAGTACATGGAGAAACCTACTGTTTTAAATAAAAAGTGATATATGTATCGTGACATCGAGATGGGAGAAAAACGTGTATCGGGTCACCGTGGGAGGTCTTGCATTTTCCTCGTTGTGTTATACACACCGAGAAAGTAAATTAGTAATGATATACTTTAGGATATGCAAGAAGTCAGCAGAGTTCGTAGTACCAAAAGGAAAGATGCTCGGTTTAACCCCAAGCTAGAACTTCCTATTGGGAAGGAACAAATTCAAAGGAAAAAATTACATCCTCAATATGTCGCAGGATTTATTGATGGAGAAGGATCTTTTTCGATTAGTATTGGTAAACACAAGACATTACGTCGAGGTTATGAAGTCCGACCTGAATTTGAAATAGAATTAAGGAAGGACGATCAAGAAATCTTAGAACGTATACTGGTTACCATTGGAATCGGTAAAATATATGATTGCTCGTATGAGCGATATGGATGGTTTCCACATGCGAAGTATAAAATTACGAGCATCTGGGATCTGAAAGAATATTTATTTCCATTTCTCGATACTAATCAATTAGAGGCGAAAAAGAAAAAATCCTATCTACTTTTCAGACAAATAGTTCTCATGGTTTGTTCTAAAGAGCATTTGTCTGATGAAGGATTTAATAAAATTGTAAAACTTCGCGATGAGCTTCGAGCTCTTGGGAAGAAAGCTAAAACTTACCATGGCACGGTAAGCGAATTCAATAAGAAAATTGAATAAGCAACCTTTGGAAAACGCGAGGGTGCGGGAAAACCGCTTGCCCCGTGTTGAAGAGAAGTGTGGTGGTAACATTACACAACATCAAATACCGCCCGTCAACTCAAGGGAGTTGGGAATACCCGAAATCTACATTTATTGTGGCCTAAGGTAAGCTCAATGACAGGGAGTAAGTCGTAACAAGGCACGGGTAGCGGAAGCTGCTCGTGGATTATTTCAATTTGATCAACGATAAGTATCTTTACAGATATTTAATCTTACCGAGTCGATTTGTATCGAAAGATACGCAAAAGGATTGTTCTGTACTTTAATTCGAACACTCAGCCCGCGAGAGAAAGGGCATAGGTGGAAGGCCTCTATAGAGCCTTCGACCGGATGAACGGAACAAAATAGAGGATATAAATATGAAAAAGCCACTTATAAATGGGTGGTTTTTTTATTGACTTTTGATAATCATATGGTATCTTATGTGACAGGAGGTGATAATGACAGTGTCAGAAAGATTGTCTTGGAGGAACATTTCCCTGTTTGTCATCGTGATCTTGGTGTTAGGCGCTTGTGCCTTCAGGTATTACGAAAAAAGAAAGATGGATGAATTCATTCGTCTACGCAAACCATACACAAACCAAGAAACTGTTAATCAATGAGTAAAAATAAAGAACCACCAATATTTTGGTGGACCATCGTTGCTCTAGTCTTGGCTGGATTAAGTTTTTTTATTTCTGTCGTAAGATGTTTCCACAGAGTCAGTCAGCCAGTCGAGGTTCACGAGTATAGTAATTCGCAATAAGCCGGAAGGGTTTCATTCCCTCCGGCTTCAGTTTTTAATTGCTTTAAGGCCTTATTTCTGTTATATTTTTCCTACGTTTCCTTGTGCCAAATATGCGCGTGTAGCTGTCTTGGTAGGACCAGGCGTAGATATGGAAGTAACGTTGAAGTCAGTAAGGATAAAAAATATGCGCGTGTAGCTCAGTTGGTAGAGCATTCGACTGATACTCGGGGGGTCCCAGGTTCGAGTCCTGGCACGCGCACAGTATATAAATAAAATGTGGTCACAAAAGAAGTACCTTAAATTAGTAACGGCAGTCATTTTATCTTTATATTTTTTATCCTATGTTGGTCATGCGAAGGATTTGGATAATTGGAATTTGATTGATAATGTTGATCTTGTTATTCATGAAGCTGGGCATACGATAGCTCTCTTTTTTGGAGAATTTATAAATATTCTCGGCGGATCTTTATTTCAAATCCTAGTTCCAATTATTTTTACTCTATATTTCTTCATATGGAGAAAAGAATATTTTTCTGGATCATTGTTGATGTTTTGGATAGGTCAAAATATTATAAATGTTTCTATTTATATGGGGGATTCGATCCGACAACAGTTACCACTTTTTGGTGGAGATAATGTTATTCATGATTGGAATTATATTCTTTCAAGTTTAGGAATTTTAAAATATACAAATGTTCTTTCTGGTGCCACTTATATTGTCGGTTTTTCTGTCATTGTAACAGCCGTAGTCCTAAGTATTTACTTCGCATGGTATAATGACAGATATGAACCAAACAATTAAAACCACCCCTAAAGACTTCTTCTTCCATCTAGGAGCTCTTATCGCCTTATATACCTCTGTATACGCCCTTATAAGCCTTACATTCAGTGTTATTAACTATCTCGCTCCAGATCAATTAGCTGGCTTTTTTAGCTCATATAGCATTGCCTGGCCGATCTCGACGTTGATCATCCTTGCTCCGGTTTTATACATTCTGGAATGGCTTATTTCAAAAGATATTTCTGTAGTTCTAGAAAAGAGAGATATCTGGATTCGTCGATGGAGAATTTATTTAACTCTATTCCTCAGTGGATTAATGGTGGTCATTGATCTCATAATTCTTATAAATACCTATCTCGGTGGAGAGATTAGTTCACGATTTATTTTTAAAGTCCTTGCTGTACTTATCATCGCTGGAGTTGTTTTCAAGTATTACTTCTTCAGTCTCAATGAAACTATGAAATGGGCCAGTTTTGAGAAAAAAGTGGTGCCATGGTTTGGAATTGTATTGGTTCTTGCAGCAATCGTTACAGGCTTTATCCTTGTTGGTTCACCAGCAAAACAAAGAGCCATTCGATTTGATACTCAAAGGGAGAATGATTTACAAAATATCCAATGGCAAGTGCTTAGCTATTGGCAGCAGAAAAATAAGCTACCATCTGCTTTGAAAGATTTAAATGACTCCATATCAGGTAGTATAATTCCAGTTGATCCAGAAAGTAACACTCCTTATGAGTACTCTGTGAAGCCGACAAGTACAACTTCATTCCAGCTCTGTGCTATATTTGCTTTGCCATATCAAGACATTGGCACTATTAAAACGGATTGGAACCATCAAGCTGGCAGGACCTGTTTCGATCGAACAATAGACCCAGAAAAGTATCCTCCAGTCAAAAGAGTGATGTAGGCACTATCCCAACCAAATTTTTTGCAATAGAGTGTTTTTTGTAGTAGGATTATTTCCTATGAATAAATCAAGAAAAACAAAAATTTTAGCAAAAATTGCAGACAACCGATCAGAACATGTATTTTTAAAATCAATATTTGACGCTGGGGCTGACATAGCTTGGCTTAATACTGCGCATCAGGATGAGCCATCGACTCTAGAAGTTATGAATAAGATTAAGTCGATTACTACAGAGATTCCTATCATGATTGATACGAAAGGGCCTGAAGTGAGAATCAAAAATCTTACGACACCTTTTGAAGTAAAATCTGGTGACCATGTAACTTTTAGTGGTGATCTGTCTTACACTGGAGACAATGTGGTGCATGTATCGTATTCTAATTTTCATAATGAAATTCCGGTTGGGACTTCTATCCTTTATGATGATGCAATTATAGAAACTATTGTTGTTGAAAAGTTAGAAAAAGGACTTCGATGTATTGTGAAGAGTAAGGGGTTTATTAAAAACAAAAAAAGTCTAAATATTCCTGGAGTCCATATTAAACTTCCAGCTCTTTCTGATAAGGATAAGAGTTTCATCCATTTTTGTGCAAAGCATGACGTAGATTTTATTATCCACTCTTTTGTACGGACCAAAGAAGATATCTTTGAAATTAAAGATATTACAAAACAGTATCCTAGTTATAAAGGAAAAATTATAGCTAAGATCGAGAATCGAGAAGGGTTTGATCATATAGAAGAGATTCTCGAAAATTGTGAGGGTCTCATGGTCGCAAGAGGAGACTTAGGAGCAGAGGTACCACTTCCAGAACTTCCTTATATGCAAAAGAAAATGGTAGAAGCTGCTCTCCGACATGGGAAATACTGCATTGTCGCTACCCAGGTGCTTGAGAGTATGATAAAGAATCCTAGACCGACTCGAGCAGAAGTAAGTGATATTGCAAATGCTGTGCTTGATGGTACAGATGCAGTTTCAATGAGTGGAGAAACTGCGTATGGAGATTATCCTACAGAAGCTACAACTCTCATGGGACAGATAATGACTTATACTGAAAATAAGAGAAATGAACTTGTTCATTTCTCTACGTTACCCTCTAATACCTCAAAGCTTTTCAAGGATGCTGAGTCTTTGGTAAAGAAATCAAATACATCAGACATAAAAGCGATACTTGTTAATACAGCTGATATAGCTATCACAAGAGCAATAAGTGCTTATCGACCTTTGGTTCCAATATTCACTGCATGTGTAAATGAAAACGATCAGCGAGAACTTCGCCTTGCATATGCGGCTCACGGTTTTAAAGTTGATGAACTAGGTATCTCAAAACTTGCCAAGAAACTGAAGGGAAGACTTATGCCAGAGGATAAGGTTTTGGTCGTAGAAGATTCTTCTTCGGGATTGATTGATTCTGTCGAAACTTTCTCAAATATAGAGTAAAGAGTACAAGTTATCCCCTTGAGATAAAAAAGGGATAAAATTTTCGTAAAATATGCCCTTGTGGCATATTTTGCATATGGGTATAATGCTTGTATGATAGCAAAAACAAAACATATAATAAAAAGCGCAAATCGTACTGAAAAGTTGTATAGCCTTATGGATACGGATCTATTTCTTGATAAAAGTAGTAGGGAGTATATTCTAAAAATTCATGATTTACCTTTAGAGAGTCAGCCTAGGGAGAAATTAATTAAACAAGGTCCAGAAGCATTGTCGTTGCAGGAACTTTTGGCGATCCTATTAAATATAGGTTCAAAAAGTGAGGGAGTCTTAGAAATGTCATCACGTATCATACGAGAATATGGTGAAAAAAGCATTATGTCTGAAAAGAATGCAGAGAAGCTATCTTCAGAATTAAATATTCCTATTATGAAAGCTACACAGATCATAGCCTGTGGAGAAATAGGGAGAAGGCTTTATCAAAAAAACGATTCAGGTTTTGCTATTATAAGAAGTGCAAAGGATGTTTACGAGTATCTCCAAGATATGCATAATCTTCCAAAAGAACATTTAAGAGGATTATATCTAAATAGTCATAACCGCATTATACATGATGAAGTTATCTCTATAGGAACTATAAACACGAACATTATCCATCCTCGAGAAGTCTTTCGTTCTGCCATAGAGCATAGCGCTGCAGCTATAGTTTTAGCTCACAATCATCCTTCAAATATCGCTACACCTAGTGCCCAAGATATTGAGATTACACAGCAGCTTATTCAAGCTGGAAAAATAATAGGTATAAATGTTCTTGACCATGTAATTATCACAAAAAGTACATATATAAGTATTAATGCACAATATTAAATCTTTATTAAAAATTAATTCATAAAAATTATGAAAACATATATGATAACTTCTCCGTCTTTAGACGGAGTGCTTTCTGATGATCATTTGTATTTTGAAGGGGTGATTCGTCCTTCAAAGATGTTTATGATCAGAGATCGTGGTATAAGTTCAGAAGATGATATAAGTGTTCTCGAGAAATACTTTAATGATATTTATAATCTGTTCTTAAGGAAGCTTTCTACTTTTGCAATATTTGAGCATACAAGTGATGAGGAATCTATGAAGATGCAAGCACTACTTCAGGAGATGATTAAAGTGAAGAGACTGATTGAGGGTGGAGGTGGTTTGTAAGTTGATAGGGATTCATATTTGGTATAATGTGTACTTGTGAACTATAAGGATTTTTTTAATTCTAAAAAGATAGCAATCATTGGGCTCGGTCCACACGGGGAAATGCTAGCTGATATTAAGTTCCTCTTAAGGAGTAAGGCTATATTATCAGTCTATGATATGAGAAGTGAAAAACGTCTCAAGGTATTTTTGCCTGAATTAAAAGAGTGGGGTCTTGAAAACTATACTTTCGGAAAAATTAATGGAGAAGAGCTGCTCAATTTTGATCTTATTATTCTATCTCCAGAAGTTTCTAAAAAATCATTATTTCTTAAAAAAGCTTTGCAAGCTGAAATACAGATTGAATTTCCTGATACTCTCTTTTTTAAACTTTCTCCACCGATCACTCTTATTGGGGTTATGGGTATGTGCGGAAAAACTACAGTTGCTCATTTGATTTTTACAATTTTGAAGAAAACTTTTTTGGAATATAAAGATCAAGGTCTTTTTTATATAGACCCAGATTCTAATCATGGCGCATTGACGCATCTGAAGAGAATTAAGAAAGGGGATGTAGTCTTAGCTAGAATTCCAGAACAACTTCTTTCGTATTATCATGAAATCCATATCAGTCCTCATGTCGCAGTTATAACTTCATTAATAGATTTCGACATCCTTGAATTTCAGACTTATAATAATTTTATTGTTTCAACTGATGAAGTTATTGATGCGGTTAATAAAGAAAAAAGCTTTCCTTCAAAAGCAAAGATGTTACGTACTAGAAGTAATCAAATTCCAGCACATTGGAATTTATCAACTAAATCAGTTCATGATAGAGAAAATGCTGTTTTAGCACTTCAGGTATGTGAGTTATTCAAGGCGCCAAAAGAAACCATAAGAGAAGCTCTAGAAAGTTTCCTCGGTTTAAGGGGTTGTATTGAATTCGTAAAAAAAGTATCTTCAGTTGAATTCTATAATGATGCCAGTTCTATTACTCCAAGGGCAACTCTCTCAGCCCTCCGTTCTCTTTCTACAGGTAAGAATACAGTTCTTATCTTGGGTGGTGCTTATACTAACTATGATTATACTGAGCTTATTAAAAATGTCTCACAATATGTGTCGACCATTATCCTTTTACCAGGGAGTGGAACTTTAGGTATTAGACTGAGTATTGAAGCCTTAAAAGACATTAATCTTGTCCAGACATTATCTCTTGAGGAGGCAGTCAAGTTGGCATATGAGAATGCTAATAAAGGCGATCGAGTCTTGTTCAGTCCAGCGTTTGATGCTGTGGGTGTAGACATATCTAGAAAAGAAAGAGGTGAGAGATTTGTAAGAGCTGTAAGAAGCCTCTAATCTCCACAAATCATGCAGACCACTGAACCTTTCCATGTCTTACCCGTATATATTGCCTGCATAAGTCCAGCTAATGACAGAGCACTGTTTGTTGAGATTTCGATATTAGCATATTTTTTACTTAGGTCTTGTGCAGATTGAATCTGTTCATTCGAAGCAATCCAACTTTTACCTCCATTATCTTTTAGTAATTTAATAATCGTATCCTTTCTAAATGCTGTCTGATCGACGATGGCGTCGGCAATTGATTGTTCGTCTGTGATTTGATTGTCTATAAAGTCATCTGAAATATGATGACATGATGATGTCTGAACGATATGGACTTCAACCTTTTTCCCTTTTGATTCAAAGTATTGTCCCAATGCCTGCGCGGTTGTTCCAGAAGATGTTCCAATAAATACTGCTTGTAAGTTCTCTATTTCTAAAAGTTCTTCACCGAGAGTTGTATAGCCTAAAAGTGAGCTGTCATCATTAGATTGTCTTAGGGGTGTTATAGATCTATCTTTAGACATGGCAAAAAGTGTTTGGAGAGGACGACTGTGGCTGGTTATCTTTATGAATTCGCTACTAAATTGCTCCAACTTTCTAAGCTTTTTTGTTTTAATATGTTGACCTACTAAAATATCGAGTCTGATTTGAAGTAGTCCATCTTTATTTAACGTATCAACATAAAATGCGGAAGCTAAAGCAGCATTTCCAGAAGAAGATATGGCGAAGTGCTTCACACCTTTTGCCAAGTAGGTGTCGATCATGACTGGAAGTGATCTACCTTTATGTGATCCGTATGGGTGTAGATCCTCTCTTTTAAAGTAAAGCGCCCCTATTTCAAGGGATTTGGCTAGTTCTGGGACTAATTCCTGACGTGTAATCATCTTGATATATTACAATATTTTGGGTAGTATTAGAAGCATTCAAGAATAATATCAAAATATGAAAGCAATTTGCCTAGAATGTAAAAATGAAATAGATCTTTCGCGGTACCCATCTATTAAAGAAGGTATGGTTATAGAGTGTAATCATTGTGGAATTACTTTACTTATAAAGAAGATTGAAGGTGATAATGTTTCTACATTGATCGTAGACGAAGGAAAATAATTAACGAGATTTATCTAGGAAGTTTTTTTATTGTTTCCTCAATCATTCCTCGAAAACCATGAGATCCTAAAAAGACGATTACGTCTCCTTTTTTACTGTTTGAAATAAGTTCCTCTACTAATTCTGCATCTTCTTCAATATATTTTGTATTTGAATGCGTCTTTGAAATTGCCTGAGATAATTCGTCCCCTTCCATCGGCATATTTTCTGTGACCTTAAGTTTTGTAAGGCGCGGAATTATAACAAGATCGACATTTTTGAAAGCATGATCGTATTTTATAATCGATTCTCTACTTCTACCACCAATGTTTGGTTCAAAAATCGCAAATATTTTTCCTTTGTAGATTTTCTTCAAATTCTCTAAAACAGTAGCAGCTTTTTCGGGCGAATGTGCAATATCATCAAAGACTGTAATATCTTTTTCATATCGTTTTTCTAGTCGTCTTTTTAATCCTTTAAATTTTGAAATAGCTGAAATAATATGATCTGTATCGACCCCAAGTTGGTGCGCCATAGAAAAACACCCCGTAATATTTTCCGCTTGAAACATCCCGATCATGGGAGAATGGATTTTATAATTTTGGTTATTATGATTAATTTTAAAATCTAAACCCTGTGTGGATTGCACGACATCAGAATATGTATAGTCAGCATTTTCTTTTCCATACCATGTCGCCTTTTTTACTAATTCTTTTACTTTTTTATTATCAGAATTAGCAACGATAATGCCGGTTGTTGGAATATTTGAAATAAGTTTTCGGAACGCTTCAAAATAACTTTCTTCCGTAGGATATAAATCCGCATGGTCCCATGAGACTGCTGATAAAAGTAGATGCGTCGGCTTGTAATAAACAAATTTTGGTGTTGTATCAGTGGGCGAACTTTTATATTCGTCTCCTTCAAAAACACTATACTTACTTTCAGTAAGTCTGGCAGAAGCTTCATGAGAAAGAGAAACCCCTCCAAACATATATGTGGGATTTAGCTCTGCTTGTCCCAGAATAAATGAAAGGAGTGCTGTCGATGAAGTCTTTCCCCAAGTTCCGGTGGCAACAATAGAATATTCTTTTACGAAAAACTTCCCAATTGCTTCAGCAAAAGAATAGATTGGTATATTTTGTTCTTTTGCATAAGCAGTTTCAGGATTTTTAGTTCCCGAAGCGGTACCGACAATAACGATGTCAGGGGTACCCATCTTTTCAGGATGCCAACCTGCATAAAATTTAATCTCATGCTTTTCTAATTCTGTAGAGACTGGAGGAAAGAAACCTTTGTCAGAACCAGTTACCTCGTACCCAGTATAATGAAAAGCAATAGCAAGAGCACTCGTAGCTACTCCACAAATACCCACAATATGTACATGTTCAGGCTTTTTTTCCATTTAAGATTATTTTAACTTTTTCAGAATCATTACTCCATATTTTTCCATCAAACCATTCTATTCCTGAAAACTGAAGTTTGTAGGTATCATTATGACGCTGTAACGAACCTAGATAGACGTATTTCAATCCTCGCATCTTTGCTTCAGAAATTGTTTTTGTCATCATGATAAGGCCCATATCTTTTGGACTTTTTTCTAAATCATAAAAAGGATAAGAATAGTGGAGCATGTGATTGTTTTCATAACAGATTGCAAATCCAAGATTTGAGAAAGTAAGTAATGTTGTAAAATTGTGTCGAATAGTTATAATTTCTTTTATTTTATTTGCAGAAAAAGCACCATCGGCTTTTTTATTATAAAAATCTTTAGCCATCTTTCCGATCTCCCATGTATATCGTGAAAATGGAATAGAATGTCTATCGATCATTATTTCTTCACCTTTTCTGAGTATTCGCCTATTTTCGCTTGATATTTCAAACTTACTTAAATCAATACGTGCAGAACGAGTTTGATGCATTATACGCTCTCATGGTGCGCTGCAGCAAAGCTGGCATGGTGCCAGCCGCTTGCGCCGTTTCTTCAGGAGTTTCGGACTATGCAAAACCTTTCTCTCCCGTCCGGACGCTCTGTCCGGCGCCTTCCCGCGCTGGCCCGTCTGCGCGGCGTGGCAGTCGCGGCCCTGAGCCTTTCGGCTCTCGCGATGACTGCCACCTCGGTTCATGCCGAGGTCGCCAAGGTCCCGGCCGAATGCAGCGCGCTGCAAGCCAAGTACCCGCAGTTCAAGGGCAAGACACTGGTCAACGCGATCAATCCGCACACCCCTGGCTACGAGACCATAGACCCGAACAATCCGGACAAGTACATCGGCTTCGACATCGACCTGGGCGAGACGCTCGGCGCCTGCCTGGGCTTCAAGGTGACTTACAAGGCGGTGACGTTTGCGGCGCTGCTGACCACGCTGGAATCCGGCCAGGCCGACATCGTCATCTCCGACATCTACGCCACTGAAGAACGCGCCAAGGCGGCCGACTTCATCACCTACTCGAAGGTCTTCGACGGCGTGCTGGTGGCCAAGGGCAACCCGAAGAAGATCACCGGCATCAACGCCTCGATGTGCGGTGCGATTGCCGCCGAGAACACCGGCTACGTCGAAGTGCCGCTGATTCAGGCACTGGCCCCCGCGTGCAAGGCGGCGGGCAAGGCCGAGCCGGAAATCCAGCTCTACGACAACACCCAGAACTGCATCCAGGCCATCCTGGCCGGCCGTGCCGACACTTACGTCAACGATGTCAACACGGTCGACAGCGCCGTCAAGGCCTATCCGGACAAGTTGGAAAAGGCGCTTGCGGTGTCGATCCCCTACTCGGTCGGCATTGCAGTGCCCAAGGGCAAGACGGACTTCCGTGATGCGGTGATGGCGGCGCTGGTGACCTTGCAGAAGGCCGGCATCCACACTGAGTTGCTGAAGAAGCACGGCATGCCCGTCGAAAACCTCGAGGCTCCGCGTCTGCTCGTGGCGAAGTGACATGGAGTTGTTCCTCCACTACCTCACCTTGCCCTACCTGATCCAGGGCATCGTTTTCACACTCGGGGCCACCGCCATCGGGCTGGCGGGCGGGGTGGTGGTGGGACTGCTGCTGGCGGCGATGCAACTCAGCCGCTTCAAGCCGCTGGCCGCGTTCGCGCGTGGCTATGCGGTGATCTTTCGCGGCACGCCGCTCATCCTGCAGTTCGTGTTCGTCTACGACGCGCTGCCGAATGTCGGCATCAAGCTACCGGGGCTGCTGGCCGCCGGGGTGGCGCTGGCGTTCAACGAGGCCACCTTCATCGCCGAGATGTTCCGCTCCGGCGTGCTCGGTGTGGACCGCGGCCAGGTGCTTGCCGGCCAGGCACTGGGGATGACGCCGCGCGTGCTGATGCGCCGCATCATCGCGCCGCAGGCCTTGCGCTCGATGATCCCCGCGATGGGCAACGAGGCCATCAGCACGCTGAAGAATTCCTCGCTGGCCTCCGTCATTGCGGTGCAGGAACTGACGCTGCGCAGCACCCAGCTGGCGTCATCGACCTTCG
>JAYTYJ010000052.1:0-7640 GCA_043742445.1 Candidatus Tayloriibacteriota bacterium
GCTTATAATTAAAACTCATATTTCCTGATCTTGAACAACTACCCCATCGAGTCTTTTGATTTCTAATAGATATTTTATTGTATTTGAAATTATAAAAAGCATTAAACTCTTCAATTTTTCTCTGAACAAGAGTTTGGTTAGGATTCATTTTGCTTTATTTAGCGTATTGCTCTCGCTATTTTATTTTTATCATTTGTAGATTCAACATAATTTGCCAAATGTCTACTTAGCCCATCTTCATATATATTTTTAATATCCGAGGCAAGTAAAGATTGAGAATATAAGTGTACCTCATCTATATTTCCACTAAAATAGTATGAATTACGAAATCTACCGATGTCTATAGTATCAGCAGTATTACCTATTGCTGTTATAGTCGAAGTTGTCGCGCATGCGCTACCATCTATATACAGAGTTGCCTTCGTCCCAGTTTGAGTCGCAGCAATATTATGCCATTTATTATTTGAAGGTGTGTTACAGTATAACTTTTCCGGTATCTCTTGCGCGCCTCCTCTCCATTTCAAATTAGAGTTTTCAAAAAATAACTCCCAATTTGTATTAACAGGATTCTTACCCATTACAAATCCATTTTGATTGAAATTTGATGAGTACACCCAAGCTGTAACAGTAATATCTCCGGATATATTTATATTCTGAATTGTGACATAATCGGACCACCCGTTAAAACTTAACGCTTTACTAGCATTACCTCTATAATCAGTTATATAGCTTGGGGTACCAAGAAGATTAAAAGTACCATTTCTATTATTACCAGACGAGTCAGATAAATTAGCATCAAAATCCCAAACACCATATGCATCAGCAGCGTAAGCATGGTACATATGAGAAGAGAATGTCTCGCCTGCTGCAATTGATCCTTTATCCCTTGCAGAATTTAATGCAGCTAAGACGATTGTAGAAAGTAGACCCATTATTGATATCACAACCAATAATTCAATCAAAGTAAATCCTTTTTGTTTAAATCTCATAGACATAGATTTCATATAATACTACAATATAAATTGTTAAATTACTACTAGAATTTGCCAGCTTTCCCTTTTTCATGTAATACTTAGCTACCACACATGAAATTATTAATCGTTGAATCACCAGCAAAAGCAAAAACTATTTCCAAATATTTGGATGATAAATATACTGTAAAAGCTTCTGTTGGACATGTAAGAGATCTACCTAAAAGCAATAAAAAGGCAATAGATATTGATGGGGGATTTATACCACACTACGAAGTATCTCCAGGAAAAGAAAAGGTTCTCGATGAAATAAAATCCCTAGCTCAATCAGCTGATGAAGGAATCCTGGCAACTGACGCTGACCGTGAGGGAGAAGCTATCGCTTGGCATATATCTGAAGCGGCACATCTCAAAGATCCTAAGCGCGTAGTTTTCCACGAAATAACAAAAGATGCAGTCATAGAAGCTATGAAGCATCCGCGTAAAATTGATGAGAATCTACGCATGGCACAGGAAGCACGTCGAGTGCTTGATCGACTAGTGGGCTATGATTTATCGGGTCTTATCTGGAAAAAAGTTCGCTATGGCCTTTCTGCTGGACGAGTACAGTCGCCAGCACTCCGAATCATCATGGAACGAGAACGAGAAATTCGCGCTTTTATTTCTCATGCTTTCTGGGTTATCACCGCCGAAACAGAAACTACTCCGAAGACTGCAACCTCATTTATTTTAACATGCACAGAGGAACCTATTGATTTCAAAGAAGTAGAAAAAATTTTGAGATTAGGAAAAAAGGCTGGTGAAGAAAAAACTTGGGAAGTTAGAGATGTCGAAGAAAGTAAAGTCAAAAGATCTCCGAGAGCACCTTTTATTACATCGACACTCCAACAAGCAGCCAGCTCACGTCTCGGTTTCGCACCATCACGGACGATGCAAATCGCTCAGCGCCTTTATGAAGCAGGACATATCACCTATATGCGAACTGACAGTACAAACTTGAGTCAGCTGGCTTTAACCGAAATTTCAAAAGTGGTTGAGAAAAAATATGGAAAAGAATATTTAGAATTTCGAACTTACAATAAGAAAAGTAAAAATGCTCAAGAAGCTCACGAGGCTATTCGTCCTTCACATATTGCAGTAGAAACTGCTGGACTCAATGAAGATCAAAAGATTCTTTATAAACTCATATGGGAAAGGACTGTTGCATCACAAATGACTGATGCGGAACTTCTGCGGACAAAAGTTACTGCACATATCAAAAATGGTGGGATTCCTGATTTCCAAGCCAACGGTTCAAGACTTCTTTTCCCAGGCTGGCTCATAGCTGATCCAGAAGCAAGAGGAGAAGATGTAGAACTTCCTAAGATTTTAAAAGGCGATTTACTTAATCTCAAAGACATAAAAAGTGAAGAAAAAGCTACACAGCCGCCTGGAAGATACAGCGAAGCAGGTTTAATCAAAGAACTAGAAAAAAGAGGTATCGGTCGTCCTTCAACTTATGCTTCTATTATCCGTACCATAGAAGAACGTGGATACGTAGAAAAGGAAAATAAAGCATTAAAACCTACTGACACGGGCGACGTTGTTTCGACATTCCTTGAGACTAACTTCATGCACTATATTAACGACTCTTTCACTGCAGAAATGGAAGACTCTTTAGACGATATTGCAAATGGAAATAAACAGTACCTTAAAGTCTTAAAGGACTTTTATGTTCCCTTTTTGAAAGAAATAAAAATAATGGAAAAAGAAGCAAAGATCACCAATCTTGGAGATGCAGACGCAAAATATAAATGTCCAAAATGTGGTTCAGATATGATCATCAAACTCGGCCGAAACGGAAAGTTTATTTCTTGTTCAAAATATCCAGACTGTGATGGTGCACTGATGCTTGATGGAACAGAAATCAAAAAAGATGAGCCCCTTGGAATCGACCCCACAACTGGTTTACCTATTTTTGTACTTGTTGGAAAATATGGACCATATGTTCAACTTGGCGCTTATGAACCAAAAGTTAAAAAAATTCCAGGAGAAAAGAAACCTCGACGAAAGAAAGGTGATCCGGTTCCCATTAAAGCACCAAAGCTTCTAAAGCCTCGAATGGCTTCTATACCAAAAGGTATGGAACTTACAAAAGTTACTTTAGAAGATGCTTTAAAATACTTAAGTCTACCTCGTATACTAGGAGTTTACCCCCAAACAGGAAAGAATATCACCACAAACATAGGTCGTTTTGGTCCATATATAGTCCATGATGCAGACTTTAGATCACTCAAAGCAAAAGATGCTGACGATCCGTATACTATTAACCTTGAACGCGCTATCGCTATTCTCGATACACCAAAAGTTCCTAGAAAAGGACGATTTGTGAAAAAAACAAAGGAGTAAAGTCTAAAAAATAAAATAGTTAAAATCTATATTTCAAAATTCTTCATGGAATAAAGATCTTCATTATTTTGTTCATCTGCAACTTCTGCCGGAGCTCGATCATCTATAAGAGGTTCGACAACAAGTGCAGTGGCGTTAGAAATCTGACTTACTTGTGCTTCGGCATTTGCCTTTGCAGTAGCTAAAAATCGATCAAGTAATGCTTGCACATCAGCATTATTAAAGAAATCAATCATGATTCTGCCTCCAGTCTCCCTTTTTTCAATAAAAACTTTTGTACCAAGTGTTTCTTTGAATTTCCGTTCAAGTTCAATCAATGCTGGATCGATGAGAGATTTTTTTCGAACACGATCTTGTGCAGCATTTCTAGCAAAAGCTTCAGCCTCACGAACTGTGATTCTTTTTATAACTATTTCTTTAAATAAAACTGTTTGCTCTTCTTTTTTATCTGAAAGCATCAAAAGTGGTCTCGTATGACCTTCAGATAATTTCCCTTCTGAAAGCGCATTCAAAATTTCTTCAGGTAAATCTAGAATACGTAGAGTGTTTGAAACATATTCACGACTCTTTCCAACTTTTTCAGCGATTTGTATATGCTTCATGCCGAATTCATCAGCCAAGCGCTTAAAAGCTCGTGCACGATCAACGGAATTTATATCTTCCCTTTGAAGATTTTCGATAATAGCTAGCTCGAGTTTTACTTTATCATCCTGTTCACCAGAACGAATAAGAACCGGTACTTGTTGCAGGCCAGCTATTTTCGAAGCACGGAGACGACGCTCACCAGCAATTAGTTCGTATTCGACACCAAGCCCTCCATCTTCTTTTTCAAATTCTTTTCGAGTAACCGTAAGAGGCTGGAGGATTCCATACATACGAATAGATTCTGCGAGATCCTTTAATCGAGCCTCATCAAAATCTCTTCGAGGCTGGAAAGGGTTTGGTTTTATTTTATCTATTTCAATCCAAAAAACTGAATCTCCGAAAAATTGTGATGACATAGTATCATTTTATCCTACAATTGATTTTCTTGCTAGATTTAGTAGACTGATGAAGTAGACACATGCCGAAGTGGCGGAATTGGTATACGCACACGACTCAAAATCGTGCGGGGTAACCCATGAGAGTTCAAGTCTCTCCTTCGGCACATATGAAAACAAAAATAGTGGTTATATCTGGTCCTACCGCAGTAGGCAAAAGTGCCTTTGCTGTAGAATACGCCAAAAAACATAATGGTGAAGTTATTTCTGCTGATTCTCGACAAGTATATAAAGGATTGGATATTGGTACTGGAAAAATTACAAAGAAAGAGATGCGGGGTATTCGTCATCATCTTTTAGATGTCGTGAACCCTAAAAAGCAATTCAATGTAGAAAAGTACAAAGAATTAACAGACGAGGCAATACTCGATATTTCAAAGCGAAATAAACTACCTATTATATGTGGAGGTACAGGATTTTATATTGATGCAGTTGTTAAGAATATTTCATATACCCATGTGCCTCACAATTTAAAATTGAGAAAAAGATTGGAAAACAAAAAGACCATTGAACTATTTAATACACTTAAAAAACTAGATTCTTGTTTTACAAAAAGTCTGAATAATTCAGAAAAAAATAATACACATAGACTCATACGTTTTATTGAACTTGCCTCTAATCTTGGAAAGGTTCCACAGATTAAAAAAGCTGAATCACCATATAAAGTTAATTGGATTATTTTAAAAATGGATCCAGAAAAACTTAAAAAAAGAATATGCAAGCGTCTTATAGAAAGACTAAATAATGGAATGATTGGGGAAGTTAAAAAACTTCACAGAAAAGGTTTGTCATGGAAACGAATGGAAGCTCTGGGACTTGAGTATCGATACATTTCAAGATTTTTGAGAAAGCTGATTTCTAAAGAAGAAATGATCACCCAACTTAATACTGAAATCTGGCACTATGCTAGAAGGCAGATTTCTTGGCTTAAAAGAAAATAATGTGGCGGGCGATCGAGGAATCGAACCCCGGACAGCGGTTTTGGAAACCGCAGTTATGCCACTTAACTAATCGCCCAAATGTATAGACCAAAATACTATAACATATTAAAGAAAAAACCGCCCATAAGGCGGTATTTCTTTATTTTTTTGCTTCTTTAAAAGTTACATGCTTACGAAGTTTCTTACTGTACTTCTTAAGTTCAATTTTTCGCTCGACTTTCTTCTTATTCTTTCGAGTCATGTAAATCTCCCCTGTTTCCTTGTTTTTTAATTGTATAAGTTGAATCTGTGACATAGTTGAGCTACTATAACATACTTCATAAAAAGAACAAAGAGTGACCACTACTTATTAATATGTAATTGTTTCAATACTTGTACAAGTAAAATTACCATTTAAGTGGTTCTTAATGTAACCGTAGTATCTTATCCATTTTTTAAAACCAGAATTATACACAAAGACAGTATTGTCATCAGGGCTGTTAAAATTACCAGCAGAATATGTTGTATTATAAGGTGCATTTGGAAACATTAATTTACATAATTGTTGTCGAGTATCATTATCAGAATAAAAAGCCGTACCTCCAATACTTGCATCAGCGAACAAATCGTTACCAGAAATTACTGTCGGATTAACATTATTCCCAGCAAAATCATAATACGGAACTTTAGGTAAAGCACCTTGGGGGTAATTAATAGCACCAAAAGCATAAATATTATTAATAATATACTGTTTCGGACTTGAACCTGCTTGTATTGCAGGTATAGTCGCAGGATCCTTCCAAGTAGCAAAGCCTGTATCACTTGAAACAAGAATTCTTCCAGTAGCTTGTGTACCGTCAGTTATAGCAATAGGTCCATTAAATGCTGCCCCATTTGAAAGAATAGTTCCATTAACTTTTAAAGCAAGATTTGCAAGTCCTAAAATTGAAGTATCGGTTGTTCCTACAGCAAGGGTTCCTGCTTTACCCTGACTTCCTGATCCTACATTCAATGGTGCATCGGCGTTACAACCTGGAGGAGCACAGTTTGGACTTGTAAAGTTACCAGCAACTGCATATCCAACACCTAGAGTCAGTACTAATGCTAGTATGATTGCTTTAATATTATTTGTTATATGTGTTTTCATAATTTTTATTAAAATATTACTTTTTACTATTTAATCTTGCCACATTTGCTGCATCTATCTGTTTTAATAATTTTAGAGTTTCTACGTTTGAAATATTTTTCAGTGCACCAGCTTTTATAGCTTCAAGATTTTCCATAGTTGGATCTTTATTTACAATCGGTACATTGACATCGATTACGGTATGCATTTTATGGGAAAAAACAGAGGCGGCTACTACCACCATGACAAGTAACGAAAAGAGAATATGGATTCTTCGATGCGGATGCTTTGGAAACATCTCTGAAAAGAGATTAGAGATTTTTGAATCTTTAGCCATTACACATAATTATACGCTAGTTCAATAAAAATTGAAAGATATATGTGGATAAAGATAAAAGTGTGCGCCGAACTGGACTCGAACCAGTGATGCCCAAAGGGCCGGAGATTTACAGTCTCCTGGAATAGCCGCTATCCGACCGGCGCATATATAAATTATCAAAACAACAACTCTAAGAGTCTATCAGATTTAGCTTTTCATCTCAACCTCTGGCATAAGAAGCGGATTTTCTCCTCTCTTTTTCTTTTTAACTTCAAAAGTAAAGTCATTATTCTTAATATCAACTAGAATTGTTCCGTCTTTTGTGACTCCTTGTGAGATCATTAGGTTTGCAACTGGAGTTAATATTTTATTTTGTATTAAGCGCTTCAATGGCCGTGCTCCGTATTGAGGATTGTATCCTTCTTTAGCAAGATAGGTCAAAACCATAGGAGAAACGACAAGGTTTATATCCTTTTCTTTCAGACGGGCAATAACAATATCAACCTGTATCTTTACAATCTTTTCGATTGATTCCTTAGACAAAATGTCGAACAATATAATATCATCAACACGATTGAGGAATTCTGGTCTAAAGTAATCTTTGAGACTAGACATTACTTTATCTTTTACTTGATCGTAATTTGCTTTTTCGTTTGGATCTACTTGAGTAGTAAATCCGATTTTTTCCATTTTTTCTATGTATTGAGCGCCGATATTAGAAGTCATAATAATGACAGTATTTTTAAAATTAACCGTCCTACCTTTTGAATCAGTCAGACGACCATTATCTAGAACTTGAAGAAGAATGTTAAACACTTCAGGATGTGCCTTTTCAATTTCATCAAAAAGAATAACGGAATAAGGGCGACGTCGTAC
>JAYTYJ010000053.1:0-3451 GCA_043742445.1 Candidatus Tayloriibacteriota bacterium
AGTACACGGGTTGTTTTGCTGCACTGAAATTTAAAACAGCGCTGGCTGCTTTTTCCGCTCCTGAATCGCAGCGAGCAGCTTGGCCTGTGGCGACGAGAGGGGGTAGCGTGCCAGATCGGTTCTTGTTGCCCAGAGACAGCCCGGTGGCAGGGGGTCAGTATGCGGCCACGGCCTACGTGAACCTACTCAAATCCAAGGGAGTACTGGTTTCCATGGCCTCCGTTGGCTGCCCCGAAAAGAACGGCTATGCGGAACGCTGGATGCGTACCTTAAAGGAAGACCATGTCCAGATGAGCGAGTACACCGACTTCTGGGACGCTCAAGCTCAGATAGGTATCTTCATTGAGGAGGTCTATCAGAGGAAGCGTGTTCACTCCAAGCTGGGCTATCTGCCTCCTGCCGTCTTCGAGGAACGCTGGCGGGAAACACGGGCCTCGGAGGTGCTTTTAAGTGGTGGTAGCGATGCCTTGGTTGCGTGCCCGCCGCCCTTTCCTGTAGCGAAAATCGCCTTGCCAATCCAGGGAGAAAATGTTACAATCTCGTAGTCCTGAAACTGTTCAGTCAAACGTCAGGATTACAATGTACCGCAATTGTGCGGTACTACAGTAAAGAAATATGAGACAATTACGATGCATAATTTTCAGTTCAAAATGTTCGCTGCTGTGTGTATGACATGTGCTGTTTCAGCACCAACTCTAGCTTTTCCTCCCACCCCAGCAATATGGCTAGAGGTGCTTAAGCCTTCGTGGAATCAAGAGTTTGTAGTTTATTCACATCCAGGTATCTATATGAAATATGTCGATGTACCTCTATCTTGTAAATTTACTTTTAGTTACGAAAATGGCACTCCAAATACAACAATCAATATGGATTTATCGGGTAAAATGCTTTTAGATGATCTTGATACAGGTTATGATATAGTTACAACTTTTCCAAACTCCTATCCTATTCTTCTTGATGCTAATGGTAATGGATCTCTAAATCCAATAACTCTCAGCCATACTTTTAATATAAACAGTACGATTACACACTATGTTAGCGCAAGTGCGACGGCGAAGATTTATGGAAGTAGTGATACTCCTGTGGCAGAACTAACACCAACTTATTCTGGCTCTGGTGTACCAAGCCCAAATGTATTCAGAACACCGTTCATTGTAAAAAATTAAGGTAACAAACCAAAACTTTTATACCCTGCGCGAGTCTAAAATAGGAAATTCTTGCAGGGTATTTTTATTTTATACATCTTTAAAGAAAAATAATGTGTACAGAAATGATTAATAGGCGAGAATTGATTTCGTTAGGCGTTATAAGTACTTTTTATCCAGAGATAGCACAACCGCCTTCTCAAACTCGTCATTTGAAAGATTGGCAGGATGAAGACCCACGACTTCTTCAGAAATGTACCATAGACTTACTGTACTCACGATTATGGTACGTTTTTGATGAAATATATCGCCAGACAGGGATTTTAATTAATTCAAGTGATAGCGCTTATCTCGCAGGAGAAGAAATTTCTTTTTTTGCATTTGATGTACCTGTTATTAAGATTCTAGATTCGATATATTCTCTATTTAGTTTTCGTACTGCGGAATGTTTTTGGTTAAGGCAAAAAAAAGAAAATAATTTTATCTATTCTCTTGAAAGATCGAGCGCTTCTGTTCTTTATGCGAAGAACGTTTATTATTACATTCGCGGTGAGATGCTAAATGCTCTAGAAGAAAAAATAGCGAATTGCGATAAATCCGAAGAGGAACGGAAAAAGATAGCAGAAAAGTCAACGGAAAACGGTGGTTTTGACAAGGAGATGGATTTTCTAAAAATCAAAGCTTTTGGGAAATTAACGACTCCAGAATTACGAAAAGCACTTTTGTTTTCGGATGAGTACGCAAAAAAAGAATTTCCCGATCAATCGAAAATACCAGAAGAATGTTATCAATATTATAATTACTTGAAGCCAATCTATGAGAAGCTATCTCCTCAAAGACAATGGGGAAGTTTAGATAAAGTATCTATCTACAATAATCCAAAGGAATCAAATGCTTTGCCCATTATCTATATAATGTTGGAAGGGAAACCCGATGGTGGAGCGGGATACGGAGTCACAGGGGCAACTAAAACTTTAGAATCTCTCAAAAGTAAAATGAGAATTGACTGGGTTCTCGATTCAGATTCTCTCTCTTCGAAAGAAGAAAACATCGATATTTCATATAAAAATATAAAAACATTACCTATACCTATTGAGTATTACGACAGTCTTAAAAAGATTAATCAGAATCAATCATTTTCTGCTATAAGCTTTGAAACGATATGGCATACTATTGCAAAGGAATATAATATTCCGGTTTTAATGCGTTTACCAAAAGGATATTCGCCCTCTTCAATCCGTTTTCCTAATTCGGCTAAGCTAAAAGATTTCACGGGAATAATCGATGAATCGGCGCAACTTTTGTATAAATGGCACGACGAAAGCCTCTTGATTTGTCCAATTGCCTGGTATAAAATAGATCAGCCAGAAAAGAAACCAACAGGGTCTGCTATAAAAATTTTAGCAAATGCTCGCAGAAATAACAAAGATCGTAAAATGAATCTAGTTGATCTGTTTAAAATTATTAACACGTCTCCTAACTCTGTATTAGAACGTATGATTCTGAATGATTTGCTCGTCTGCAATGGCCTGGGCTACTGGAAGAGTCTTTTTCTTGCCATGGATAAAAATCTAACCTTAAGAAAAGCCATTTTGTCTAGTAATGGAGTAACTTTCGAATCGCTTGATAAGCAGACACAAGGAAGAATCCAAAATGAAACTCAACAAAAAATCAATCCCAATGCTTATGTCCGTTTTCGTAAAGAAATCGAGACGAAACGTCAACCTGAACCACGACGCGGTATTGGTGGCTTCGAGTTCACGTACTTAATTATCGAGTGTCGTTCTGACTTAAGTACTCCCTTTGTCAAAGTAGCTCAGATGATCATGGACTTTCAAGCTCTCCCTTTGGCGTGATCCGGGTCATGTTTTTATGCCTGCGTTTTCGGAGGTCATGTTATTTCTCCTGATTCTCCCACCGTGCTTTAATACGCTCGTTCCTGCGAATGACATGCTCTTGCGAACCAAATAGCTCACTTGGTGCCTCAGATAGTTGTTACAGCTCTCAGCCACATTGGTTGCTCCCGTTCCTTTCTCGGCAACTCAGTGCTGAGAGTAGGGAATCAGAGAATCGTAGATATTGAGTCTATCGGTGCGACTAGGTCTGCGAGTCTAACGGACCTCTAGGACACCCTACCGTCATTAAGCAGCTAGAGAATGTGTGGGCTATTATGTCGGGCAGGATCATGGATGCTCTCTCCGATGGTGCTAGATGTCTCAGACAAAACGCTGGCGCTGATGGCTGAGTCGAGTACACGGGTTGTTTTGCTGCACTGAAATTTAAAACAGCGCTGGCTGCTTTTTCCG
>JAYTYJ010000054.1:0-29855 GCA_043742445.1 Candidatus Tayloriibacteriota bacterium
TGCACTTACACCAAAGGATGAAATCGAGGGAGATATGGGAGCACATCATGTTGGTAAACAAGCACGACTGATGTCACAGGCTCTCCGAAAACTCACAAGTATCGTTGCAAAATCAAAGACTGTAGTTATATTCATCAATCAAATCCGTATGCAAATCGGAGTTATGTTTGGAAACCCAGAGACAACTCCTGGAGGAAAAGCTTTGAAGTTTTATACATCAGTTCGTTTGGATATTCGACGAATCGCTCAGATCAAAAAAGGTGAAGAAGTTATGGGGGGGCGAGTAAGAGTAAAGGTTGTAAAAAATAAAGTGGCTGCTCCATTTAGACAGACAGAGTTTGACCTTATGTACAACGAAGGAATCTCTCAAGAAGGAGAAATTATCGCTCTTGGAGAAAAAATGGAAATCATTCATAAGTCTGGAACTTCATATTCATACGGAGAAGAAAAACTTGGACGAGGATATGATGCTACACGACAATTCCTAAGAGAAAATCCAAAGATAAAAGAAGAAATCCTTGGAAAGATCAGATCTCAACTTGCAGAAGTAAAATAATTGTGTAAGATAGGATACTATGTCAATGCTAGAATACAATGAAATAGTTGAACGGAAATATATTGTTCTCAATGGTCAGCCTTATGAAGTCATTACTTCTCACGTCTTCAGAAAACAGCAGCGAAAACCTGTAAATGCTACGAAGTTAAAAAACTTAATCACTGGCAAAGTGACTGAATACTCTTTCCATGTATCTGAAAAAGTAGAGGAAGCAGAGATCGATTCTCGAGAAATAAAATATCTTTATGAAAATAAAGGTAAAGATGAATACTGGTTCTGCTTGCCTACTGATCAAAGTAAGCGATTTAGTTTTAAATTTGACGAAATCGGTTCTCGAGTAAGACTCATCAAACCACATACAATTATTTCCCAACTAATGTTTCAAGATAAAACTACAGGATTCAAATTTCCTGCCATGGTTGAGCTTAAAGTCACAGAAGCTCCGCCAAATATTAAAGGTGATAGTGCTGTCGGAGGAAACAAGGTTGTTACCCTAGAAACCGGTGCAACAATAAATGCTCCGCTTTTCGTAAATGAAGGAGATATCATTAAAATAAATACAGAAACTGAGGAATATAAAGAAAGGGTTGGAAAATAAGTAAAGAAAAAGAGCTTTTGAAGAAATCCTAAGCTCTTTTTCTTTACTTATTTTATTATTATTTCGCTACATATGGCAAGAGTCCCATAAATCTTGCTCGCTTTACGGCTACTGCAAGCTGTCTCTGTGACTTTGCACAAACCCCGCTCTTCTTTCGACTGATCATTCGAGCATGAGGATTAAGAAATTTCTTTAGGATTTCTGTATCCTTATAGTCAATCTGTCGAATATTATTCTCCATGAAGTAACACTGTTTGTTCATAATTTTGATTTAGTTAGTAATTAAAATGGTATATCGTCTGGATTAATTTCTTCTTCTGGATAGTCGATTGTATCTGCTGGTGGAGTATCCTTTTCTGCTGGATTATTTCCCAAATCCTTTGCTGGAGCAAAACTCCCCCCCCCACTTCCGGCGGCCGGTCGATTTCCAAACTGTACTCTATCCGCTACTATTTCTGTCCTGTATTTCTTTTGTCCATCAGCTGCATCCCACGACCTCGTCTGCATCCTTCCTTCGATGAGAGCACTTGAACCCTTCTTTAAATACTGACCCGCTGTTTCAGCCTGACGCCCGAATACTACGATATTATGATAATCGACATTTTCCTGTTTTACTCCATTCTTATCTTTCCAGACTCGATTGGTAGCAACACTAAACGTGCAAACCTTTGATCCTCCTGGAAGTGCTTTGACTTCTGGGTCTCGTGTGAGATTTCCGATAACTATTGCTTTGTTTAAATACATATATTTTGTGAGTTAACACTGTTAAGCTTATAAACTAAGCCTCTTTCACCATAGCATCAATACTTTTATCCATTTCTTCAACTGAAACTACAGGCGCCACGACTGGTTCTAGTGTAGGTTCAACAGAAACTTCAGGCATAGGTACTGGAGATTTCTTACCCAAATACGTATTTTCACGTACCGTTGTGATAAGAAGCATTCGGAGCATATGGGGATTTTCCTCAAATGATTTCTTAATACTTTCAATCTCCTTTGCAGGAAGTTCAAACTTAAACCAACCAAAGTAACCTGTATCGAATCGGTGATGCGTAGGGCCAATCTTCTTCGTCATCTGATATGACAAAGTTCGAAGTTCAGCCGCTTCTTCCCCAATAAAATCCGCCCCTTTCTTTTCTAAACTTTCCTTAAGTTTAGCTACTTCACCTCCAAGTTTTTCTTCAGGAATTGAAGCTACGAGCAGGTATCCTATTTCATATACTTGCATCTTTTCCTCCTTCATATTTTTTTCCATATTTTTATGCCAGCTTTAAGGCAATAGTGATGGTAATTCGCTTTGACACGAAGCAGGACCGTGCGATCCGGACCATCCACGTATTTAGTTGATAATTTGCACGTACAGGCAGATTATCACAACGAAGGAAAAATTTCAAGAAATTCAAAGAAATCAATGCTATTTCAAAATGGCTAATGTAAGTCTATCAAACCGAAATGAAATCCTAATAAAGTTTTGATAAAAAGGGGATAAAATTCAGTATTCCAACACACTTTAACTAAAGACTAAAGGTCTCTTTTACATTCTCGACCAATTGAAGCAAAACTTCTTCTAAAGGATCCCCCCTAATCTCCGCAATTTTTTTTGCAACCTCTATAACATACACTGGCTCACTCCTCTGCCCTCGATACGGTATTGGTGCAACATAAGGTGCATCTGTCTCGGCCATAATCATATTTAAAGGGATATCTTTTATCACATCATCATAATTCCGAGCAAAAGTAATTACTCCAGTAAAAGAAAGTCTAAATCCTAATTTAATAAATTCATGAGCTTCTTCGAGATTTCCTGCAAAAAAATGGACGTCTCCATGAACCTTGGCATGTTTTTTGAGAACTTCGAGAGCATCTCGATAAGCACTTTCCCCTTTTACTCCATTTCGAAGATGAAGCATTAGAGGTTTTTTGACTTCATTAGCAATATGAATGTGTTTTTCAAATACATCTTGCTGGCGCGACTTATCTTCTACACCTTTATGAAAATAGTCGAAACCACATTCCCCAATTCCTACAACCTTTGGATGCTGAGCTAATTTTTCATAAACCTCAATATCGAAGACTTCTGTAACATTGTCAGCTGGATGCAAACCAATTACTGCCCATATATTTTTATTATTCTCTGCGATTTTAATTGCCTTTTCAGAACTTATCCGATCAACCCCGACAACTATCATCCCCACTTCTTTTTCTCGGGCACGAGAGATAACCTCTACTTGATCCGAGTCGAATTCTGGTAAATTTAGATGGCAATGAATATCGATATACTTCATACTACTTTCTCATAAACAAGGACTTCTCTGGCATTTTTCCCGCTTTTGCAGCATCAAGAATAATCTTCGATGTCTCAGGCATAATAGGTTCGAGAGCTGTCGCAATATAGTAAATGGAAGTTAAACAGAATGAGATTTGTTGCTTACCTTTTTCTTCATCCGTCTTTACTGTTTTAAATGGTTGAAAATCCTGAATGAATTTATCTACCTCTTGAATGTGCTTCCAAATATCATCACACACTCTATTTATTTCAAAAGTATCATAGAGTTCAGTATGTTTTTTTGAATCTAAAGTGGGAGCCACTTTAAGATCAAGAGTGATATTGTTTGATTCAACCATTTTCATTACTCGACTAACAAGATTACCTAAACCGTTTGCCAGATGAGCATTATAAGCTTCTTTAAAACGCTCTAAAGTAAAAGGACTATCTTCAAAAGGGTTGATCTCTCTGAGTAAAAAGTATCGTAAGGCATCTGTTCCGTATTCTTTGATAATATCAATAGGATTGATTACATTTCCTAACGACTTACTCATCTTTATTCCCCCATCACCTGTTACAAAACCATCAATAACGATCTTCCTCGAATTAGGAATTCCTGCAGCAAATAGCATGGCTTGCCACATCGCACTTTGTTGACGAAGATTGTCTTTACCACAGTATTGCACAACATTTTCGGAATCTATCCAAAACTTTTTGAAAGTCTCTTGATCTTCAGGCCAACCGAGTGTTGAAATATAACTAACCAAAGCGTCAAACCATACGTACATGACATGCTCAGAATCATCAGGAACTGGAACTCCCCAAGGCATTTTGCTTTTCAGACGAGAGATACTGAAGTCTTGCAATCCTCTTTCAACAAAAGCTTTTATTTCATTAAAACGAAAATCTGGAATAACGAACGTAGGATTTTTCTTGTATAGAGCCAAAAGCGGTTTTTGAAATTCTGAAAACTTAAAAAAATAGTTTTCTTCTTCTATTTCTTCAATAGTCATCAATGGATGAATTTCACACTTACCATCAACAAGTTCGCTATCTGTCTTTTCTAATTCACAACCAACGCAATATTTTATTTTATAATTTTTTTTATAAATAAATCCATTATCATTACAAAGTTTCCAAAAAGCTTGAGCGGCGATTTTGTGATGAGGATCTGTCGTGCGAATAAGATGAATATCTCTAGAAAGTCCTAGTAGTGGAAGAAGTTCTTTGAATCTATCAGCCAAATCATTTACATAATCTTGTGTAGAAAATCCTACAGCTTGAGCATTTCTAAAAATCTTTATACCGTGCTCATCAGTTCCTGTATTGAAGAAAACCTCATATCCTTGAATCTTTTTTGATCGAGCGATGACATCAGCACGGACAAACTCAATAGCATGACCAACATGGAGCTCAGCATTCAGATATGGCAAAGTAGTCGTAATGTAAAAAGTCTTCTTCATTTATTTAAATGTAAGGAGTTTTTCAAATCGTGCTTTCTCATTATATGGTCCAATTATAGCTAGATTAAGCTTTTCATCAACAAAGATTTTCTTTGCCAAATCCCTAACTTGCTGTATGGTAACACTTTTTATTTTATTGATTTCTTCTTCTGGCGATTCAATCTTCCCCTTCAAAATTTGATTGATCGTGCAATACTCAGCCCTCGAATCAGAGGTTTCAAGTCCTAAAATAAAGGAACCAGCAATATAATCTTTTACTTTTTGCAATTCTTCATCAGTGATCTCTTCGGTAATAACTTTTTTACATTCATCCAAAAGGACTTTTATGACTTCATCCAATCTCGATGTATCGACGCCAGCGGAGATGGTGAGAATTCCATGATCAGTGTAAGCATCTTGATGTGCTCGAATATAATATCCAACACCCATTTCATCTCGAAGTTTGTGAAAAAGTCGGGAACTCATTCCTCCACCCAATAGTGTGGCGAGCACAGACAAGACAGAATCGTATTCACTTTTTGCACCAAAAGAACGGACCCCCAGTATGAGATGCGCTTGGTCAGTTTCCTTAAACTTCAAAAAAATCTCTGGCTTATTTTGAGTTTCATGTACCGTAACTTTTTGATGTTTTTTTGCAGTAGAAATGGCCTCAAAAATACTTTCAATTTTTTTTATAGTCTTTTCTTCGTCAAATGATCCAGAAACTGTCACTATAGTTGATTCGGCAACATAATGTTCACTAATATATTTTGCAAAATTTTCTCTTTTAAAACTTTTAACTGTTATCTCATTCCCTGCAATATTCCATCCCGCAGGCTGATCTCCGTATACAAGTTTCATAAAAAGATCATGAATATGTCGAGACGGTGAATCTTGATACATTCGTATTTCTTCGACTATTACACCCTTTTCTTTTTCTATCTCTTTTTCATCTAAAATTGAATTAAGGTAAATATCAGAGACGACATCAAGAGCAACATCTATTTTATCCTTACTAACTTTTGCGTAATATCCGGTAAATTCTTGACCGGTGAAAGCGTTATAGCTAGCACCAAGACTGTCGAGTTCTTTAGAAATATCCATAGAAGTAGGGCGTCGTTTCGTCCCCTTAAATACCATATGTTCAAGAAAATGCGAGAGTCCACTTATTTCCTTTCTCTCATATTTAGAACCTGTTTCGACCATAACAAGCACCGTGACAGCAGGATTATCTGTCATAGGAATAGTTATGATTCTAAGGCCATTTTTAAGTTTTGTTTGGTTGAATTGCATTATACAGATTAACTAACTTTCTCTCTTAAAAACTTCGGAAGTACATCCATACTCACTCTCTCCTGTTTCCCTGTATCTCGATCTCGTACAGTCACTCCTGCATCTTTTTCTATAGTGTCAAAATCGACGGTCACACAATATGGAGTACCGATCTCATCTTGACGGCGATATCTTTTTCCAATATTACCATTGTCGTCAAATTCACACATAAAATCCTTTCGCAAAGAATTAAAAATTTCTTTTGCTTTTGCTACGAGTCCTGGTTTATTTTTAAGTAAAGGAAATACCGCCACTTTTATTGGGGCAAGTGAAGGAGGAAGTTTTAAAAAGATTCTTGGCTCTTCGCCTGATAAATCTTCACTATATGCATTATCAATAAACATGAGCATAGAACGCGCTAAACCAGCTGAAGTTTCAACGATATGCGGAATAAATCTTTTCTTAGTTTCTTCATCATAGTAATCAAGTGCTACACCAGAAAACTTTGAATGTTGCGACAAATCCCAATCCCCTCGTGCATGTATACCTTCCACTTCTTTAAAAGAATCACCGAAGAAGCCAAATTTATATTCAATATCGAATGCCTCACTCGCATAGTGAGCTAATTTTTCATGTTTAAAAAATCTCAATCTATCTTGTGGAATTCCATTTTTTAGATACCATTCCATCCTAATTTTCTTCCACATCTCATATATATCTTTCGTATCTTTAGGATCATGAAAATATTGCATCTCCATTTGTTCCAATTCTCGAGTTCTAAAAATAAACTGCCGCGCAGCGATTTCATTACGGAAAGCTTTTCCTACCTGAGCGATTCCAAAAGGAAGTTTTGGATGTAAAGTATCAAGGGTATTTTTATATTCCAAATAAATACCTCCGCAAGTCTCTGGTCTAAGATATACAACATTTTCTTCAGTAAGAAGATCAACTGGTGAGCCGAAATTCGATTTGACCATCAGTGAAAAATTACGTGCCGGTGTTAAATCAGTCGACCTACAATTTGAACACTTCAGTTTCTTAGCTTTTCTAAGTTCGTCAAGCTTTTCATTAATAAATTCTATAGGCATTTTATCAGCCACAATACTAAATTCTTCAAGGATATGATCCGCACGAAAACGAGCTTTGCAATTTTTACAATCTAGTTGAGGATCACTAAAACCACCCACATGTCCAGATGCAACCCATGCTTGTGGATGTATAAAGATCGCACTATCAAGACCATAAATGTCATCTCTCATTTGAACCATAGATTTCCACCACGCATTCTTGATATTATCTTTTAAAAGTATACCGTAATGTCCATAATCATAAACACCTGAAAGTCCTCCATATATTTCTGATGAGGGATAAACAAAACCCCGCCGTTTGGTAAGCGAAACTATTTTCTCCATCTTTGTCTCTTCTGTGCTTTCTTTTACCATATGATATTTATTTAAACACCTTCTCATTACCATCAACAAAACTCTGCTCATTACTATATCTTGTCGTAAGTGTACTCAGATTACTCTTTAATGTTTGGCCTGTAAAGTCATCCTGAGCAGTCAAAGATGACTGGTTTAGTAATATTGGCGTTGTACCGACTTGATTGATACTTGGATCTAAAGCTATCTGGAAAGAGACCTGTCTTCGCTTCGAACTTCCTGAAGTATACGTACTCAATCCTCCAACATTCCATACGATTGTTCCCGTAACAGCATCATGCGTAATATCTTCTTCAGAAGGATCAATCTTACCGAGCCATTTTACATAGGCTGGTAAACTTGATACCACTTGGACGTTACTTACACTATTTGAACTATTATCGATAGTCCACACCAAGGTATATGTTGTCTGTCTCTCTGACTGGGGTGGAATAGGACCAGTATTCGTAAATGATCCCGTAGCAAAAAGTGTTTGACCCCCAAGAGAAATATTTGAAGATATTTTTACTTGTCTTTGAGCAGTCGAAACAATATTTTCTGGAACATTCGCCTCTGAATTTCTTTTACCATTAATACTTACTGCGAAATAGAGATTTGGATTGCTGATCATCTTCATCTTTGTACTAAGGTCTTTTGGAGTTATATTAAAGCTAACTCTTCCACTTCCTCCAGCGTCGATATTATGCAAATTATTTGTCGTTATACTATTCCATACGATTTCAGCATTTTCAGATTTATAAAGACCGTCATCTGTCGAAACCGAAGCTTTATCAAATGATGATCCTGATAACTTTACATGAACTTCAGCATCGATAATAGATGTAGGAAGATTATTGAAATAGTTCACATCAACTTTTATTGGATTATTAAATGTTCCAATATAGGGGTCTGTACCAGAATCACTGTTTAGGCCTAAATTAACAGACATAAAAGGTTTTTTTATAGAAACCTCTTGTGAATTAGAAATGTATTCAGTGCCAATCATTTTTTCATTCCCAATCTGAGAAGTTCCAGTTATGAATCTAAAGATTCTAACCTCATCATCTTGACCCTCGAGCTTTCCCCTTATTTTTAAAGTCTTTTTGCCTCCTGGGGTAATGTCCCCCATTTTCCAAGTACCGTTATCAGAAGTTATTGATGGAACACTCGAGCCTGTGTAAGTAAAACCAAAAGGATACGCCACCTTTAGTAAAAGATTTTTAATTATTTCTTTTGAATTTGAATTCATGGTTACAGAAAGCTCAAATTCTTGACCTGAATTCACCTCTTTAAATGAAGAAACTGATAGAGTTAGAGGTGAAGAAGATATGAGAAGATCGAATGTTTTTTCTTTTGTGAAAATAGCATTCGATCCAGTCACACGATATTCTATAGAAACTTTTATTTGTTTCGTACTGTTTTCTTCACCATAAATGACAGCTTTTATATCTTTTTGTCCTATACCACCAGGAGCGATATCAGGAATCAATTCTCTGGTGTTTTTTAATTCTTTTAAATTATCTTGAGCATCAACTGTTCCAGACGGATATTCAATCGCAAGGTCTACTGTCTGGAGCTTAATATTATTATGATTTGAAACTTGTATGCCAAAAGATACTGGCTCGCCTCCTCCAACTGAAAGCGGACCATTGATAGTTATATCGACGTTGTTTGCTGATACGATATTTCCACCCTTTATTACTAGAAAAGTGCCGACTCCTAAAGCTACTAAGAAGAAAATAATGGAGGTTATGAGAATCTTAGTAAGGAATGACATTGTAGTATTTTTATATTTTGTATTCAATTCAGGCTCTCCCGTAGAGTTTTCTAATGGATGATCCCAATCAGTTCTGACATCAACTTCCTGTTCATGAAAGTGTAATCTCCGCTTAGTGCGTATATCTGGGGCATTTCGGGAATATAAGGTCCTATTAAGATCCTCGATCTTATTTTGATCATCATTATTCATCACACATTAGTATACCATGAGGATTATAAGCTTTTATAGCTGGCTCTCCTTCAAAGATGCATTTACTATCTGGATAACTTGAGGTTTTATGAGCATGAACTGATCTAAAATTTCTTTATTAATAAGATTATTTTCCAAAAATGACTCTAGTTCAGATGTAGTTTGTATATATCCGAGCGTACTAAGTATCCGTAAAACGGTTAAGCATTCAACAGTATCAAATCGATCTTCATTAATACTACTTCTATAAAGTTCTTCTATTATTCCGAAAAGTTTCTCGTTTTTTTCCTCACCATGCAAAAGACGCTTAAGGAGTTTCAATATCTTTAAAAAAGGTAACGTATGTTTCATATGCTCCAATTCATGAGCCCCAGTTAATCTCCAGACATCCTTTCCTCGTACAATAGACACATTTGAAAAACTGGAATCTTGAGTATGATAACGAAGTTTTGATTGAGTGAGACGTATTCCTTGAGCGGTAACACCAATCATACCGAAATCTTTTGTGAATAGAAGAAGAAATTTCCCGGCTTCACCGTAAGGACTACTATGAATGATAAAAGCAGGGGTCGTATAAATATGATGCATAAGGATATTGTAGAATATTAGGTATGTATTAAAATACTTGACAAGGTGATAATATATGATATTCTAAAAATGTCTGCTCATTCCACTTCCGATTCTGAAAGGAATAGGGTTAGCGGTGGATACGCGGATTATGCCATTTGGGGGTTAGGTGCTTTTCCCCCATGTGTTGGTGGCTTACACATCCTAGGTAGGGATGCCTAGGATGTGGGGGTGGGCGCGTAAGTGCCCACCCTTTTCTTTTTTATTTTATACATTCCCAATTTATTTCTCCACATCAAATTTCAATGACAAATCTCCAAGATTTTTATATTCCCCAGATACAGCTTTGAATTCTATATCCTTAAGGAGGGTTACTGAAGAAATAGTGGTTTTATTTTTAACTATTAAATCCTGAACATTTTTTTCTGAATCTACGATCAACGTCAATCTATCAGCAATCGTAAATCCTTTTTCTTTTCGCAAGTCTTGAATAGCACGAATAAACTCTCGAACTGTTCCCTCTTCTTTTAATTCTGGAGTGATCTTTGTATCAAGAGAAACATCATCAATAAGTGTCGCGTCGACGACAACGTCTTTAACATTTACTTCATCTCTTATAATATCAATCAAAGAAATTGGGAAATTTGCTTTTACACTTAATTTTAACAACGGTTGTCTAACATTTATTTTTACCTTCATTCGAGCCTCCAAACCAAGAGAAGCAATCTTTCGAACCTCTTTCATATCTTCAAGGACTTTTTTATCAAATTTGGCTAAAGTTGGCCATGATTCCAAATGGACACTTTCAAGTGGTCCTTTTAATTTTAAATAAATATCTTCTGCAAGAAACGGCATGAATGGCGCGATTAACTTTGTGAAATCAAGTAAAACGTTACGTGTGGTAGTCAAAGCCATATTTTTATCTGCCTGATTTTCGCTCTTAAAACGATCTCTAGAACGTCGGATATACCACGTAGAAAGATCATCGATAAAATCAGCGAGTGGGCGAGCAGCTCTATCTATTTCATAGGCATCGAGACTTACAGATATTTCTTTTGTCAACTCTAAAAGACGTGTAGTAATCCAAATATCCAAAGGATTTATACTCTTATTCTCTGGCTTAAAATCGCTCGCATACATTTCATAAAAAGATACGACGTTATTGAGGCGACCGATGTGCTTCTTCACAACTTCATCAAGCGCTTTTTCTAAGAAAAGAAAATCTTGTGAACGAACTACAGGTGATGACATAAGAACATATCTTATAGCATCTGCACCGTATTTATCTATGGTCGGCATTAGACCTGAATAGTTTTTCTTTGATTTTGACATCTTTTGTCCGTCTTCCGCCAAGACGAGGCCACTTACTACAACATTTTTATAAGGAGACTTTCCAAAAAGGGCGACACCCAGAACAAGCATAGAGTAGAACCAGCCTCTCGTTTGATCCAAACCTTCAGCAATAAAGTCTGCAGGATATCCTTTTGTCTTTCCAAGAATTTTGCTAAACGGCCCTGGTTTTGGATTAAATTCTTCTTTACTAAAAGGATAATGAGCTTCTCCAAACGGCATCGATCCAGATTCAAACCAACAATCAAAAACCTCGGGAATTCTTTTTAGCTTATTACCTTTTTCTGTAGTTAATTCTATTTCATCGATACATGGTCGATGTAAATCTAGTTCATACTCTGCATTATGTGGAAGTGGATGGAATTCTAATTTTCTCGGTTTTGCATTTTGAATAAAATGATCAGTACTTCCCCGTAAGGCAAGCGACTGTTTTTTATTTAATCCCTGAGCAACAGCATCGAGAAGAAAAAGTGGTGAATCATGAGATACGATGAGAATATTTTTGCCCTGATATTTATTTTCTATATCATATATAAAAGCACCAACTCTCTTTTTTACATCAGAATAATTTTCTCCACCGATGGCACGCTCTGCGAAACGATTTGCAACTTTGAAGTGCTTTACAAATTCATCAAAACTTTTACCATTCCAGTCTCCCACATTTATTTCATGAATTCTATCATCAACGATTATTTTACTTCTATCAATATGAAGCGCTTTTGAAATGATCTCTGCTGTCTCTTTTGTTCGTAAAAAGGGAGAAACAAAAATAAGATCGACTTTTTTATCAGAAAGCCATTTTGCAGACTCTTGGGCTTGTTTTCTACCAGTTACAGTCAAGTGATGTGGGTTTTCAGATAAACTACTCATAATGCCAGCAGTATTATTTTCCGCTTCACCGTGACGACAAATATAATAGGTATTTTTTGCTTTACTAAACTTTTTTAAATCTTCAACCGATCCAAAAACATGACATTCTTCTGTTTTTTCATCTTTCCACACTGGCAATGGTGCTCCCCAAAAACGAGAACGTGAGATCGCCCAATCTCGTGCTCCAAGCAGCCAGTTCCCAAACCTTCCCTCTCCGACTTCTTTTGGCACCCATTCTATTTTTTTATTTTCTCTAACTAATTTATCCTTAAATGCAGTAACTTTTACGAACCATGACGAAGTAGCATAATTCAAAAGTGGCGTATCACATCTCCAGCAATGTGGATACGAGTGAATTATTTTTTCTTTTGCAAAAAGAGTGCCTTTTCCCGAAAGATACTTAATAATTTCCACATCACCTTTTTGATGATCTTCTTTCGGTTTTACATGCTGACCTACGAAATCAGCAACCTCCGGCTTGAATACGCCGTTCATTGTTACATGTTGAATAAATGGGAGATTATTCTTTAATGAAAGCTCATAGTCATCCGCACCAAAGGCTGGCGCAATGTGCACAATACCAGTTCCACTATCTGTAGTTACGAAGTCTGCACCATAGATCTTCCATCCATTTTCTTTATTTTTTAGTTTTTTATCATTTACATAATAATTAAAAGGAGGTATATATGATCTTCCAATGAGTTTTTTAGCATCCATTTCTTCAAGAACTTTATACTCTGATCTAATAGTAGAAAGTCTTGATTGAACTAAAATAAATTTTGTATTTTCTACTTCTATTTTTATATATTTAATTGTCGGATTTATAGCTAAAGCAACATTTCCTGGAAGTGTCCATGGTGTTGTAGTCCAAGCTAAAATAAAAGTCCCAGGTTCATCTTTAAGCTCAAATTTTACATAGACTGAAATGTCCGTAATATCTTTATATCCCTGACTGACTTCAAAGTTCGAAAGTGTTGTCTCACACCGTGGACAAAGATTCATTGATTTAAATCCTTCATATATCAGACCTCTTTTATGAAGTTGAGAAAAAGCCCACCACACGGACTCGGTGTAGGTTGCATCCATTGTTCGATAATCATTTTCCATATCCACCCAACGGCCAAGTCGTGGAATGATTTTTCTCCAATCATCAGCATACCGCATGACCGCCGCTTGAGCTTTTGCATTAAAATTTCCGATTCCGTAATCAAGAATATCTTTTTTTGATTTAAGTTGAAGTTCTTTTTCAATAATATTTTCAACTGGTAAACCGTGACAATCCCAACCCCAACGACGTCGAACATTGTAACCTTGCATAGTTTTATATCGAGGAATAATGTCTTTTATTGTCCCAGGCACGACATGACCAAAATGAGGCTCACCAGTAGCAAAAGGGGGTCCATCATAAAAAACAAAATTGCCTTTTGGTGAGGGTTTTTGAAGGCTTTTTTTGAAAATAGCGTTTTTCTCCCAAAAAGCAAGGATTCTCTCTTCAGTCTCGACGACTTTGCTCTTAGGTGTAGGCTCTAGGGGTTTATCTTCGGGCATTCGCCTATTTTAGCATTTTTGATTAAAAAAATCATGACTTGCTGGTTATTTTGAAAGTATAGTATATCAATCCCCTTTTTCCTTTTCTTTGGCCCAGTTTAGTCAAAATAAATCCATGATCTTTGGCTATCTTTTTTAAGATATAAACTTTTCCAAATGACGACCACGCAATAAGTCCGTAACCGTCTTTATTCAAATGATCCTTTAAATTTTTGAAGAATTTTTTTACAGTTGCATTGTCTTTATCCCAAAAACTTATTTCAAAATTATTCCTTGCAGGATGATTTGTAAAAGGTGGATTAAATGTGATGACATCAAATCTTTTTTGTATAGTTCCAAAAACATCAGCTTTCTTTACATCCATCTTTAAATGTAATAATTTACTATTTCTTTGGGCGTTTTTTACTGCATAAGGATTGAAATCAGTAGCCAATACATATCCAGCACCTTTTTTCTTCGCAATGAGTGCCACCAATCCAGCACCAGTACCAATATCCCAAAGACTTTGTTTCTTATTTACTTTCACAAAAGAACACAGAAGTTCAGAGTCTGTGCTTCCCTTAAAAACCTTAGGATGGACTTCATACGAGAAACCAGCTAGGTTTTTCGTAAACGTTTTTCTTGTGGCCATATCTGCCAAAGCCTTGGCCTGAAGTTTGATAGACAAATCGCTCATATTTTGGAATTACATTCGCTTCGGAACTTTTATTCCCAAAACCCAGAGACCGTTTTTCATGACTTGTTCAAAGACTTTTGTTAGTTCGATTCGGTAAGAAGATAGTGGATCCTTTTCATCGAGGATTTGATGGTGGGCATAATAAGAGTTAAAAGCACCAGCAAGATCGATAAGATATGTGACAATGTAATGTGGAGCATATTCGCTTCGAGCTCTTTCAATCACTTCTGGAAAACGAATAAGGAGTTTTTCGAGTAGTTCGACGTTCTCTGGAAGATTTTTTATATCATTCACCTTCCCTGCTTTTGCGAGAACAGCTCCTGCACGAACAGTAGCATATTGTAGATACGGTCCAGAATCCCCTTCAAATGAAACCGCTTTTGTTGGATCATAGATAATATCTCCACCGATGGCTTGGCGAAGAATGCTGAATTTAAGGCCCGCGATAGCTACATCATTATCAATTTCCGACTTTTCTACATCAGAAAAATCTCTATCTCTTGTCCTTTCGGCAACGAGAGCCTTGAATTCACCGATTAATTCCTTAGCAGAAACAACATTCCCTTTTCGTGAAGACATTTTTCCTGAAGACGGTCTAAGGATTCCATGACTTATATGTTTCATCTTTGAAGCAATCTCTGGATCAATGTACTTCATCACAGCAATAATAACTTTGAAATATGCACTTTGTTCGTTTGCAGTGATAACGATTGACTCTTGAAGATTTGGATAGAGTTCAAACTTTTTCTTGGTAAGACCAAGTTCCTTCGCTTCATAGGTCGGCAATCCTTGAGAATTAATAAAGACCCGAGTGTGTTCTCCATATTTTTCTCCAGGAAAGATGGTCGCACCATCGCTGATTTCAAATATTCCCCGCTTTAAGAATTCTTTCACTATTTTTATTCCATCATCTGCCACTTCACTTTCAAAAAAGAAATGATCAAATTTTGTTCCTAGTTTTTTATATATGTGATCAAAATAATCAAGACTTAGTTTTCGTCCAGCTTCATATATTTTATCAACCTCAGAGTCTGATTTTTCAAATATCTTTTTATTTATTTCAATAATCTCAGCTTTAGACTTTTCGTCTACTTCATATTTTTCATTACCGAGTACATACATTTTTCCTAAGTATTCCATGTCTCCTTTGAGATTTCCGTCTTGCTTAATAGCCCACACGGTCTTGGCAACATGAAGTCCCACATCCCCCTGATAGCAGGCACGAATCACCTTTGCTCCAGAAAATTCTACGATTCGAGAAATTGATTCTCCGATTGTATTTGCCATGAGGTGACCAATATGAAAAATCTTGAATGGATTTGGATCTGTATACTCAACCATCACTTCCTTACCCTTATCTTCTTCTATCTTTCCAAAATTTTCCGAATCTTTTGAAATCTTGATTATTTCCTGTGCAAAATATTTATCTGCAACTTTTATATTTATAAATCCAGGTCCTGCAATTTCAATACCAATAACATTCTCATCTTTTTCGAAATTCTTAATAATATTTTCCGCTAAGGCCTTTGGATTCATCCCCAGAACCTTGGCATAGATCATAGCCACGTTGGTCGAAAAATCACCATGATTGATATCCTCTGGATGCTCAAGTTTAATAACGGGATCAACAATTCCAGCCTTTATTCCAGCCTTTTTAAGGGATTCGGTAATAACGTCTTTCATAAACCAATTCTAGCATTAAAAAAAGATTTGTAATAATTAAATTATTTTCTCAAAATGCTATCTATCTTTTCTGCAATTTTCTTCATATCCTTTTCTTTTTTTCCACGAGTGGTTTCTGCAGGTGAACCCATGCGAATTCCTGAAGGATCAAACGGTGACCTCTTTTCTCCAGGTATGGTATTTTTATTTACAATAATTCCCTCTTTTTCTAATCGTGCCTCAGCATCTTTCCCTGAAATTCCTTTTCCATCCATCCATGTATCCATTAATACTAAATGGGAATCTGTTCCTCCGGAAATAATTTTCCAGCCTCTCTTTTTTAATTCATCAGATAAGACTCGTGCGTTTTTTACTATCTGGGAAGCATATTTTTTAAATGATGAAGAATCTGCCTCTTTCAAAGCTACTGCGATACCAGCCACTTGCCCCATATGTGGACCCCCCTGCAATCCTGGGAAAATAGCTTTATCCACTTTCTTATTCATTTCTCGAGCATCTTTCTTGGCAAAGATAATAGCACCGCGTGGCCCTCGAAGAGTTTTGTGAGTCGTTGTTGTTACAACATCAGCAAATTTAAAAGGACTTGGATACACACCGCCTGCTACTAGGCCAGCAAAGTGAGACATATCTACCATTAGAATGCCTCCGCATGCATCAGCAATTTCTCTACACTTTTTAAAATCAACGATACGAGGATATGCAGTAAAACCAACGACAATGATCACCGGCTTTTCTCGCACAGCATCTTCTTTCATCTTAGTGTAATCAATCAACTCAGTTTGAGGATCGATAGCAATAGGAACTTGCTGCCAAGCCTTACCTGTCATAGAAACTTTTTGACCGTGTGAAAGATGGCCACCAGAAGGTAAGGGAAGGCCCATTATTTTTCCACCTAATGGCACGAGGCCGAGAAAAACGGCGAGGTTTGCAGGAGCACCAGAGAGAGGTTGAACATTTACATGCCACTGATCTTTTTTTAATTTAAAAAGTTTCAGAGCTCTATCCTGACAAAGAATTTCTAGCTTATCAGTATTTTCTTGACCACCATAATATCGAGCGTGCGGATAGCCTTCAGCATACTTATTATCAAAAATAGAACCTAGAGCAGCGAGGACATCTTTTGAAACGTAGTTTTCAGAAGGAATAAGATTGATGACTTTCTTTTGACGTTTCTCTTCGGCTTGAATAAGTTTTTTGATGTGGATGTCTTTCATATTTTTATTGTATCACTAATTAAAAAAGGGGCCAGCGCTTTCGCCGGCACCATAGTTAAAAACAAAAATCATCTTAGAAAGATCTTTGCCTGTTCCGAAATACCTTCAAAAAATCCTCAATCATCTTTTCACGTGATTGATTAGCATTGATAACAACATGCGGAACCTTCTTGAGAAAGGCTACATACCCTTTACGCAAGCGTTGATGAAAATCAACTGGACGATCGTCAAAGTGATTCCCTTTACCAGAATCTAAATTACGAGCTTTCACTCGGCGTAGACCTTCTTCAACATCAACATCTACATAAACATATAAATCTGGCTCTCTTGTGATGTATGAACGAAGTTTCCAAAAAAGTTCCTCAAGTTTTTGATGTTCTTGAGCATACAATTGATATGCATAAGATGAAGCATCGAATCGATCAGTTATAACATGGTCGCCACGCCTGAGCGCTGGCAAAACTGCATTCTCGACATGGTCGAATCTGGCAGCAAACATAAGACATAACATGGTTTCAGTATTTGCACCTTTTGCCAGTGGGTGAGTCAATGCCAATTCTCGTATGACCTCAGCATAAGGAGAACCACCAGGTTCGCGAGTGAAAAGTGCTGAGTCCCCAAACTCTATCTTGAGTGCATTTAGGAGTGTGCTCTTTCCAGCACCCTCCCCGCCTTCAATTGCAATAAATAATGGTTGATTCATAAATTTTGTCCTACTAGCATAATAGTAGCAAACGGTGTATAAATTAGCTAGAAAATGTAGACGGGGGTATAATCGTGTTATGATAAATTACAACGCATTGTTAAAAGAAATCATGGAAACCGGTGCCGACCGTGTCGGCAGAAACGGAACTACTCGTGGAGTCTTTACTCGTGAACTCCGCTTTAAAATGAAAAACGGTTTCCCAGCAACGACAACAAAAAAACTCGCTTTCAGGAGTGTGGCTGCAGAACTATTTTGGTTTATGTCTGGATCAAACGACAACAAAGTCCTCCAAAAACTTGGATGCGAAATATGGACTCCGAACGCCAACGCCGACTATTGGAAACCGAAAGCTCAGTTCGAGGGAGACCTCGGCCGAGTCTACGGTGTCCAGTGGCGATTTTGGAAAAAGCCTGATGGCACAACCATCGATCAACTCGCAAACATTATCGAGAGGATCAAAAAAGATCCGAATGATCGTCGCCTAATCGTGACGGCTTGGAATCCTGGTGAGCTTGAAGAAATGGCACTTCCGCCCTGTCACATGATCTTCCAGTTCTTCGTCACCAACGGTAAGCTGTCACTTCACATGTTCCAGAGAAGCTGTGATATGTTCCTGGGTGTTCCGTTCAACATCGCTTCCTATGCGCTCATGCTTCACCTCGTGGCGCAGATGACTAGTCTCGAAGCAGACGAGCTTATCCTTACACTCGGCGACGCCCATATCTATCATGATCACTTCGACGCCGTAAAAGAACAACTTAGTCGAGAGCCGATGGCTTTACCTAAGCTCTGGATCGATCCGAAAATCAAAAGCCTGGAAGACATTGACGTCTCCAAACTTCAAAAACCCGAGGATGTCACTGCCCTCGTCAGGCTTGAGAACTACAATCACCATCCAGCCATCAAGGCTAAAATGGCGGTCTGAAATAGGACCCTTTCGCAAAAAATTCCAGCTTGTAAGGCTGGAATTTTATTTCTATGATAGAATAAAAAAAATAAAAGTATACATATATGGCATTATCTGACAAAAAAATTGTAGAGGAAATGAAAAAGGGCGATATCGTAATCGAACCCTTTAAAAAAGAAAATCTGGCGACGTCGAGTTATGATGTAACTCTAGGTGAATATTATTTTAGAGAACAAAAACCTAATTTCGTTTTAAGTCATTATAATATTTACAATAAAAAACATACTGATTATGTTTGGGGTACAAAACCTATACGAGCAGAAAAAGCTGAAAAGGTATTTAAAGATTTCACTGCTTTTGAATGGGTCGGAATGTCACCTGATGATCGTATAATTCTTCTTGAACCTGGTGAAACTATTCTTGCACACACCGAAGAATTTATTGGAGGTAAGAATCATATTACAACCATGATGAAAGCCCGCTCTTCGATTGGAAGAAACTTTATTGAAGTTTGTAAATGTGCTGGTTGGGGTGATGTTGGTTATGTAAATCGCTGGACAATGGAAATTACTAATAATTCTCGACATTACGCTATCCCCCTCGTTGTAGGTAGAAGAATCGCGCAGCTCATTTTCTTTGAAACAGGACCTATTATTAAAAATGACTACGCTAGTTCAGGAAAATACCAAACCCATCAAGATCTTAAAAAAATGAAAAAAGAATGGAAACCAGATGCAATGTTACCTCGACTCTATTTAGACCGGGATATTAAAAAGGAAAATAAAAATAAGTAATATGATCAAAGTCTTCATCATCGCCGCAACTTCTGCTGATGGCTTCATCGCCAAAGATGAAAAGCATAGTCCTATGTATTGGAGTAGCAAAGCCGATAAAAAGAGATTCGTCGAACTTACAAAGCGTGCTGGTGTAGTGGTTATGGGCTCATCTACGTATAAAACTATAGGCCAGCCTCTCAAAGAACGAATCAATATCGTCTATTCTAAAAATCAAACATTCGAAGGTGTGGAAATGACTCAAAAGACACCCCTCGAACTCATCGCCGATCTCGAAGCTCGAGGTTTTAAAGAAGTAGCTATTTGCGGCGGTTCACAGATCTATACGATGTTTATGAAAGCGGGAATTGTTGATACTATTTATTTAACTATAGAACCCCTTCTTTTTGGCAAAGGAATAAACATTTTCAATGATGATTTGCACTATAAATTAATACCTCAAAATACTCAGGTATCAGAATCTGCGGGTACACTTCTTTTAGAATATAAAGTAGAAAATAAACTTATTTAACATCCACCCCCATTGATCTACATGAGCCTTCGATAATCTTCATCGCTGCTTCGATCGTACTTGCATTCAAGTCTGGCATTTTTCGTTCTGCAATAGCTCGTACTTGAGCTTTTGTGATAGTTCCAGCTCGTTTTACAGCGTGCTTTCCTGCGCCCTTTTCGATACCAACTGCCTTGAGGATAAGTGAACTAGCTGGGGGAGTCTTTAAGACGAAATCATAACTTCGATCGTCATAAACAGTGATAACGACGGGAATCATATCGCCAATCATTGTCTTTGTAGCATCGTTGAATTTCTTTGTGAAATCTCCGATATTAACTCCTGCCTGACCTAGAGTAGGTCCAAGTGGTGGAGCTGGGGTCGCCTTCCCTGCTGGAGCGATAACTTTTACTTTTTTAATTATTTTTTTAGCCATTTTATTTTAATTGAATTTATAGTCCTCTAGAAGCTGAGGTACAAAGATACTATATTAAATCTTGCTAACTTGCAAGAAATCGAGTTCTACTGGAGTTTCTCGACCGAACATAGAGACAAGAACCTTTACCTTTCCACGTGTATCATCGACTTCACTTACTTTACCTTCCAAATCCTTGAATGGACCGTCAACGATCTTCACATTCTCATCTTTTACGAGATCGATTGTGTGTTTAACCTCATCTTTATTCATTCGAACAAAAAGACTATCTACTTCTTTCTTTTCTAATGGAACTGGGAAAACTCCAGATCCGACGAATCCTGTAACTCTTGGAGTATTTCTAACAACATACCAAGAATCGTCAGTTACGATCATATCTACCAGAACGTATCCAGGATAAATTTTTTCTTCTTCTTCGACTCGCTTCCCTGCCTTTATTTTGATTTTCTTCTCAGTTGGAACAAGAACATTGAAAATTCGATCTTCCATTCCGAGAGATTCTATTCTTTGCTTGAGATTTCGGGCAACAGCGTTTTCATATCCAGCATATGTGTGGATTGCATACCAACTTCGATCCCCTCCAATTTGTTGTTTTGACATAGTATTTTTTAAAATTAAATATTAAACCAAAAGCGTCAAAAGTTTAGCAAAAATGTAATCGAAGAATCCGAGACCGAAAGCAACCACAACAGATACCACGACAACAGCTACAGAGTACGTAATAGCCTGCTTTCGACTTGGCCATGTAACATGTGCCATTTCAGCCTGTGTTTCTTTGATGTATTCTGATATTTTCATATTTTTATTAAAAAGCCCCAAAGAAGGGGTTAGTAACTAAATACTACCCCCTTTGGTGCTTTATGTCAAACAAAGCTTATCTAATCTCGTAGGTGATGACAACGTTTGCAGTCACCTTTTGCTCACCTGCTGGGATTTGAGGACTTGATTGACCTTTCATCATCGATGCATCCATAGCCATTGTAGGAGTGTACGAATACATCATATTTGCAATATCGTCAGAGTAACTTGTCACTCGTACAAGAGTAACTCCGAGATCACTGGCAATCTTCTTTGCTCGAGCTTGAGCATTTGTAATAGCATGTGCACGAGCTGTTGCTTTTACAGCATCGATGTCATCGATTGAGAATGAAAGATTATCAACTGATTGTACTCCAGTATTTCCAATAGTTCCGAAGATATCTCCAGCCTTTGAAAGGTCTCGAACTTTTACTTGGATTGTTTGACTTACATCATATCCATTCAAAACATTTTTACCTCCTGGGCAGGGTGTTGTCACACAGTAGATTTGCTGATAATCGTAATGAGGAGTGATGTTATATGCAAGAGTTTTAATATCCTTTTGATCAACGCCTCCCTTCTTTACAGCATCGATAGCTGCATTTGTTCGTGCTGTTGCTTTATCTTGTGCTTCTTTTACTGTCTTTGCATTTTCAGTCACACCAAAAGAAAATTCAGCGATATCAGGAATAGAAATAGCTTCACCTTTCCCATTGACTGAGATGGTACTGACGGTTGCTACGTCTTTACCAACATAGGCAATAGACTTTAATTCTTTTATCGATATTACTGTAAGAAATACAGCGAGAATAATTCCAACTATTCTAGCTATTTTCCAAAAGTTATCTTGGCTGTTTGTATTCATATTTTAAAAAATTATCTAATAAGTTCAACTAACAATTGGCTTGATTATAGCATGCATCAATGAGGTTCTCAAAAAGAGCGAGAACGGTCATTGGCCCCACTCCACCAGGAACTGGGGTGATCATTGTAACAAGATGAGATACTTTGTCAAAATAAACATCACCAATGAGTTTGTCTTCGACTCGAGTGATTCCGACATCAATAACTATTTGACCTTTTGATATATATTTTTCATCGATAAATCGAGGTTGCGCTATTGCCACAATTACAATATCTGCGTTCCTAGTTTGAGATGGAATATCTTTACTTTCCTTATGACAAACAGTTACATACGCCCCTCTTTTTTCACACATCTTAGCGATGGGAGTACCTACAAGCTTTGAACGCCCAACAACTGTCACCTTTTTATTTTTTACATCTATATTATAAAAATCTAAAAGCTGGGAAATCCCTCGCGCCGTTGCAGGAGTAAAAAGAGTTTGTGATGTCAGACCATCGACGTCTTTTTTTGGATCGATTTCTTGGATAATTTCATCAGGATTTAAATGAGCGGGTAAAGGCAATTGCACGATGATTCCGTGAATATTCTCATCTTTATTATTTTTCTCAATAGTTTTTACTAATTCTTTTTGAGAGACAGTTTCGGGAAGCTGAATATGGATTTCTTTGGCGCCAATCTTTTGAGCAAAAAGTTTTTTTGCTTTGATGAAGGCATCCGAATCAGGTCGATTCCCTACTTGAATAATTACTAAGCAAGGAGTAGGTGAAAATTTCTCAATCCTTTTTTGCAAAAGAACTGTATAGTGCTCGCGAGCTTTTTTACCATCAAGAAGAATCATCGGACTACATTACCATGATTTTTCTGGAATCTCTAGAGTGACCGTGTGTCTTTCGTCTGTAGTTGCAGTTGTAAATGAAAGCGAAGTTTCAGTCAAAGCAATTTTCTGATCAGGAAGCTGAATCTTCGATCCATATTTACTATCGCCTACTATCGGATGTCCAATATGAGAAAGTTGTGCGCGGATTTGATGATGCCTTCCGGTTTTTAATTTTATTCTTAAAAGAGAAAAATCTCCTTCACTTTTTACAACTTCATATGAAAGTTCTGCGCGATCACCGTGACCTTCGTCTGCGATTTGAGCATAATTTTGATTCTGATCGTGGCGGAGAAAATCGACAAGTGTTTCTTTTTTTGATTGAGGAATCCCTGAAACCCACGCATGATATATTTTCTCTACGGTATGTTCACGGAATTGTTCAGAGAGTCGTGAGGCGCCTTTTGAAGTTTTAGCAAAAAGGACAATACCATCAACATTTCTATCGAGACGATGAACAAGTCCGAGAAATACATTTCCAGGCTTTTGATATTTTTCTTTGAGATATTTTTTAACCTCATCCATGAGTGAAACATCGCCACTTTTATCACCCTGCACAAGAATGCCAGCAGGCTTATAAACTGCTATAAGATGATTATCTTCGTAGAGGGTTTTTAGAGGCATAGTTAATGTTTCCACCTAGCAAAAATTCCACACGGTAATTGTCGATCTGTTCCGGTTTCAGCCAATGTAAGCTCCCCTATTTCTATAGTTCCTCCAAATTTTTCTACAAGAAATTTGAGAACATTTTGATATGCAATAGCTGAGTATCCCGCCGAATATCCATTAATAATAAAGAAAAGAGGTTTTTCCTTTAAAAGACTGATACAGTCTTCAACCAAGGGCAGAAAATCTTCTTCTATTTTCCAAATCTCTTTATGCGCCCCGTGTCCAAAAGCTGGCGGATCCATGATGATTCCATCATATTTATTTCTTCTCTTGACTTCACGCCCAACAAAAACTCTTGCATCTTCCAAAATCCAACGAATAGGTTTATCGGCCAAACCGGAAAGCTCTGCATTTTCTCGAGCCCAAGCTATGGCTGATTTTGATCCATCTACATGAACTATTTTTGCTCCAGCTTGAGCGCATGTGAGAGAAGCGCCACCTGTATATCCAAAAAGATTTAGAACATCTGCTCCAATATTTTCCTTTAAAACCTCTCGCATCCAATTCCAATTTGCTATTTGTTCTGGAAAAAGACCTGTATGTTTAAAAGCTGTGGGCTTTATCAAAAATTTTAATCCTCCATATTCTATAGCCCATTTTTCCAGCTTCTCTTTTTTATATGTCCATTCTGCAGAAACTTCTCCTCGTGAAAAACTTGCATCAGCTTTTTTCCATTCTTTTTCGTCTAAATGCTTTCTCCATAGGGCCTGAGGGTCTGGTCTTGATAAAACTATTGAGCCAAATCGTTCTAGTTTCTCCCCTTCTCCAGAATCTAATAATTCATAATCTTTATTCATATTTTTTATAATTTTTATATCCTGCATAAACCGCTATTATGAAAATACTAATCGAAGTAAAAGCTGATAGTGCACAATATTCACAAAGCGCATGCAGGACAAAAGCCATAATTGATATAAAGTACAGAGAAAAAACAAATCCAAAAACTGAAAACCCTAGCACGAATCTTAGAAAGATTTCTTTTTTAGAATCAAAATACAAAAAAAGAGAGAGAAGGATGATGAAATAGTAAGTCGATCCCAAGAATGGTGCTGGAATTCCAAAAATGACCGAGTATGAACTAGTTAAAACCGTCTCACACCCACCAATAGAGCATGGTGGTATGATCCCTTGAAAATGCTTTACAGTCAAAAAAGTAGCATCAGAAAAACCAACAAGAGCCAAGAAGATAATGGCGACAGGAATCCATTTAGAAATTCGTGCGACTTGTAGAGGCTGCTTCAATAATATTTTTAAATTCATCATATGATTGTGGTGGGGTTATTTTTTTACCGTTTACGTAAAATGAAGGTGTGCTACTTACTCCAGCTCTTACTCCACTCTTATAATCATTATCTATTCTCGTAGCGACTTCTGGAGAATCAAAATCTGTACTAAACTTTTCTAGATCAAGATTTAATTTCTTTGCATATCCTGCAAAAAATGCCTTTGCGTCTGTTGTCGTCGCCCAATCAGCCTGTGTGGTGAAAAGGAGATCATACATTTGCCAGAACTTTCCCTGGTTCCCCGCTGCTTCTACTGCTTTGGCTGCTGGAATAGCGTTAGGATGCTGTGGAAGCGGAAAATGTCGATAAACGTACTGGAATTTATTTGAATTTTCAGCAAAAACTTTTTCAACTAATGGATAGTATTGACCACATGAAGGACATTGGAAATCACTGTATTCAACTACAGTCACCGTCGATGATGCATTACCCCTTACCCAATCTTCAGCAGTCACCTTATCAGAAGGAGCTATATTTGCATTCTCTTTATCTGCCTTTTTTGCAGCAGCAATCATTCCCCAGGTTATAAGGCCAATAATAAGTACAAAAGCACCCCAAGTATATATTCTTTTTGTGTTCATCGGACCATTATAGCATCAATGTAATAAATGAGAAAATATAATCAAAAGGTAGATTCCAATCATATTCATACCAAATGTAATCGGCACAAGAACGACAGTTTTAACTTTTGACATTCCTAATAAAGTAATTCCGAACTCATCAGGTAATGGTGATGCAATAAGGAGTGCTCCAATAATTGGTGATAACCACCTCATAAAACCGAAATGAAGTGATTTCATAAAATATTTAACTGTCGAAGGCTTAAATGTTCTCTTCAAATGTTCAGCAAAACGATCTTTAATAAATAAAAATAAAATTAAATCACCAACCATGGCCCCGACTCCCCCCCAAAAAACTACTCCCGCTATCGGAGAATTTTCGGCGATATGTATGAGTGTGATCGACGCTGGAGCAAGAGTAAAGACTGAAGTAAAAAACATTCCTGCCAGAAAACTTGAAATAACATAATAATCTTTGAAAAGGGAAACTATGTAGTCGATGAGACCAAGTTTAGAAAGAATAAGCGCTACTGCAATTCCAATAGCGATCATAACAACATCGCGCACTAATGCATAAGCATTCTTTTTTTGTGTAGGACTTTTTTTTGCCATTATTACTTACATTATATCACGCCAAAAAAATGCATAAATATAGCTGGATCTATCGACACTCCATTTATTTTAATACTTATATGTAAATGTGCAGCTTCAGCATAACCAGTTTTTCCACTAAGTCCGATCACCTGCCCCGCTTGAACCTTATCCCCTTCTTTAATTTTTAATTCAGAAAGATGCATATAAAGTGTCATAACTCCTAAACCATGATCGATGATAATCGTATTTCCATAGACAGTGAAGAGACGAGCCACTTTTACTGTACCACTATTCATAGCCATCACAGGAGTTCCCTCCACAGCACGGAAGTCTGTACCTTTATGAGTGATTGTGTAACCAACAGTATCTCGTGAATATCCATACGGATCAGTAATAGTGAGAGTTGCCAGAGGTGCTTTAAATGATTTTATCCAAAGAATCGTTGGCGAACTAGTGATAGCATTTATAAGAGCGTTTTCTTTCGATAAATTATCAACGAGAACCTTCCCTGCTTCAGGGGTATTGCCACCAAGTTTTTCAGGAATGCCGAGAGGCTTTTCAATTTTCTCTCGAGGCGTCAGCGTAATTTCTTTATCAAGCTTCATACCGTTTGAAAGTTTTACATGAACCACATGCTTCAAAACTTTTTCTTCGATGGGGATAGCCACGAAAGCACGCGACTTATCTTTATAATCAAAAATAGAAATCTTTTTAGAATCGAATCTAATCTCAGAAACAGAAGTACTAGCATTGACCGTGACCATGATCGGATCTCCAGGATATATATCGAGAGGTAGAATGGAAACTACAGGCAGGACTTTCAGAGAGGATGTGGCGATTGGAGAAGAAACAACGACGTGAGTTTGTAATGCTGGTGAATCATTTTCTTTATTAAGAAAAAAAGAACAGTAAAAAATAACTATAGTAGTCATCGAAAGTAAACTGAAAATGAGTTTATATTTTTTCAAATTATATAATACTTAAAAAAAGTATTATAGCTAAAACTATCCTATACCACCCAAATCCTGTTAAAGAAATTCTGCCGAGATATTTTTTAAGGAAATAGAGGACTATAAAAGCAGAAACAAAAGCCACGGTAAAACCTAAGATAAGATCCCCCCACGAATGCATGTGAGCTAGAATATCTCTCGATTTATAGACATCATAAAGTACAGCAGCTGCCACAGTGGGAATAGCTAATATAAAACTATATTCAATGACTACAGCTTTTTTTATTCCCCTAAAAAGCCCTGTGGCAATAGTTACTCCGGATCGAGAAACTCCAGGAACGATAGCTAAAGCCTGTGCAACACCGATAATAAAAGCGTCTAACTTTGAAATTTCATCCTTATCTGCATGATATTTAGGAATAAATATTTTTTCTAAATAAATAAATACAAGCCCTCCGATCAAAAGTGTTGCCGCTATCAGTAACATGTTCCCTTCTAATAGAAGTTTGAATAATTTGTATAAAATAAGACCGATGATAGCAGTAGGAATAAAACTGATACAAATATTTATAAAAGTTTTTTTATCAGTCAGTAATTTTTTAGAAAATAAAAGAATACCAGCTAAAAGAGCCCCCATTTGAATAAAGAGAAGATAAAATTTGGTATAGACGTCAGTGGTATCGACATGTAAAAGTTTTGACGTAATTATGATATGTGCAGTTGAAGAAACGGGAATAAATTCTGTGATTCCTTCTACGATTGAGATGAGGATGTGATGAATGTCCATAGGACTATAATACCATATATAAAAACCTCTTATTTAGTACTCGATAGGCTTCACAAAACGTGACCTGATAAAATAGCAAGGGCTCAAAGGGTCTAAGACCCAAGGTACTGTTTGAGTGCCTAAGCGACTGATGACTCGATGTCGCAGAAGCAGAGGAAGGCATGGCCGTCGTCCCAGACAATCTCGAAGTAGCCGAAGTCGAAGTCACCGTCCGAGTTGGCGTTCACGTTCGGCACCCTGTGGTTGCCGTCGGCATACCTCCTCAAGCAATGTACGACGTGTCGTCGGTACCACCAAGAAGAGCACCTGCTCCCCTTTGAATTTTATTCCGAGCCTCGGTTTTAAACCTTACTCGCTGACACATCGCACCGACTTATTTGATTTTTTCATAAAGGCAGCCTTCACCCGCAAGGCGTACCCAACGGATCACTCGCTGATTCCTAATACGAGAATTTGATGGCATGAAACCGGTAGCCGCATGCTCTATCTTATTCCAGACCATATTGTACCTGATTTGTATAAAAAATTTAGCCCCCGACGAATCGAGGGCTAAGGACTAAGTATATAAGGACCGAAGTCCTGAGGCACTTAGTGTTGAGAACTACTTGCGAACACCGGCGAACCACCAGTCGTCGTTCCAGTCGCTGTCGTCGCGGTTGACGTTCACCCGGCGCCTGTCGTCCCAACGGCGGAACGCGGCGTAGCACCAGTTGCCCTTGGCGTCTTTCCAATGAGTGCCGTGAGGCTTCTCATCAGCGAAGGCGGGGTCGGCTTCATTCACAGCGGCGACAGAAATCGGATCAGCGGGCTTGAGGCCACGCAATTCGAACTCTTTTTCGAGGTCGTCATCGGAAATAAAACCACTCCGCTCCGAGAGATCGGGTTTGAAAAACAGGATCTCTGCTTCGTTGCCCTCACCTTTCGGCATCGCATTCACGACCTTGCGGTCCATGTACTGCGCGCGACCAGTGGCTTCGATCGCCTCTTGCTGAGTGCGACTGCGATTCACCGGGACCTTACGGACGACGAGGTTCGAGACCGCTTCAGCGCATTCGCGGAAGGGTGCAAACATCATCATTCCGAGGTTCTCGACCCCGAGAACCTGTTGAGCGACATCCGAGGTGATCTCGGAACGATGCTTGCGCATCGCGTCCCGGAGTTTGTTGACGGCATTTTCGATTTGACCGTCCGTCATTTCGGCTGCAGTCATGATCTGTGTCATGGTGTCATCCTTTCGTTTTGATTTCCCTCTACGCCGAGGAGGCACTATGGGCCGGTATGGTCATAGCGAGGAGAGGCCTATTTGATAAGCCGCTTTTCGCTATGACCAACTCGCAAATTCGTATCAAAGAACCACCCAACTAGTATACACCTAAAATGCCTATTTGTCAACGTATTTCAGGTTCTGTCAACTCTACTCGAAAACTACCCTGCCATCTTGGAAAAATGGCTAAAAAAGAGTAGATTTAGGGAAATTACTATTACCATGACTCCAGCTGCCAAAATCAGGTTTGTGAAAAACCGCATCGAAGACCAAGTCGCCATATCCCCCAAGGGACCGATAGCTTTTAGCATAAGCGACATCTACGCCAAGACTTTTAATATTTTCTCAGATGAGCAGTACTCGATTCTCCTCAAGCTCGAGGAAGAAGGTTATTTAAAATGCCTTGTCCCGATTGCGAAATACAAAGTTAAGTTTGAAATGACCGG
>JAYTYJ010000055.1:0-2687 GCA_043742445.1 Candidatus Tayloriibacteriota bacterium
ACCCAAGGTAGTAACGAGACTTTTTTGAATTATGGAAAAGAGCTCGAGTAAGATGCCCAGAAGAAAACTCGCGACCAGTTTAAATCCATATTGTGGAAATAATGCGAGTCCTCCCATAACAAGAACTACGCCCACAAGGCCACTTGTTATTAGAGAGTACTCATTTCGCTTATCGGAAATCTTCCCAATCGTATATCCAAAGAGCGTCGGGATGGCAGCAACTACTGAAAGTAAAACAACAAATGCAGGTTTAGCTCCGGCAATATATGCATCTATAGGAATAAAAAACCACATAAGAGCCTCAATAAGGCCAGAAAAAAGTACTAGACCTCCAAGAAGCCACAAATGACCATTCCACGTTTTCCATTCCTCAAATGCACTTTTATAGGAATGTATCATGGATGCTTTCTGATTCTGAATTGAACTATGTTTGAGTAAGGTATCTTTAGGTGCCTTGAGTGCAATAAAAAGGGCCACGATCGCTGCGGGAGATATCGCAAGTAGTAGGTAGTGGATAGGTACAAATGATACCAGAACCATCCCAACAAGAGCCGCAATAATCCAACCAAAATTTGACCAGCTTTCAATATAACCAAACGAAGATGCGATATTATTACGATGGACTATCCGGCGATAATAGGTACTTACTCCGATGTTTTCCATTCCCCACAAAAAACCATTTAGAGCCCTTGCAATCACAATAAATATTGCGGCTCCAAAAATACCAGCGAAAAAATAACTGACTCCAACAAGAGGATACAGTGCGAGAGCAACGATGATGAGATATTTTGCTGATTTCCTGTCTGCAATCGCACCAATAATGGGCAAAGCAAGAAGAAGAGTGATTTCGTAAGTCGATCGTAACAAGCCAGCCTCAGCAAAAGTCTTAGAGAAGGTGAATATAAATAGAGGGATCAGAGCTTCTCCAAATCCCCAACCTATCCATCGGACCGTCCTGGCCCATGCAATAAGTTTTACACCATAAGGAAGAGGTTCCTGAATAAATTGTTTCGTACTTGGTGATTCCATAACTGTCGTAAAAACAATTATACATCTTAAATTGATTTATGGCCTAGGCTAGGTACGATTACACAATAGCCGAACACTATGCTAACCTAGCTCAACTTCTCTGAATCTAAGAAGAAGGATTACCAGAAAATTAAATATGATGTTAAAATAAAGCCGTGGCCGATTTAAATAAAAAATACAAAGCTATTGATCTTTTTGCTGGTATAGGGGGAATGAGACTTGGTTTTGAAAAAGCAGGATTCGAGATAGTTTACTCGAACGACCTCGATAAATATGCCTGTGCGACATACAGACAAAATTTTGGAGAAATAGACGAGAGAGATATTAGACTCGTCGACCCTCATTCGTTGCCCGAGTTTGATGTTTTATTAGCTGGCTTCCCTTGTCAACCATTTTCGGTGATTGGAAAAAGAGATGGCCTAAATGATCCCAGGGGACAACTTTTCAATGAAGTAGTGAAATTTCTTGATGCGAGAAAACCAAAAGCATTCGTACTAGAGAATGTTAAAAATCTTTTGAGACATAATAAAGGGGAAACATATAAATTTATAAAATCAGCATTGGAGGTTGCAGGTGGTGGCTATACCATTTTTGAGAACATTCTTGATTCTAAAAATTTCGGCGTACCACAGCACAGAGAACGTGCGTATATAGTTGGTATTAAAAATCCTCACAAAGAATTTATTTTTCCAATTGACTCATCTCAACCTGGAATTAAAAAATTGTCACAGGTTCTAGAAAAAAAAGTACCTGACAAATACTACCTGTCTCAGAAATATTATGAAGGACTCATTGTACACAAGGAAAGACATGCTGCCAAAAAAAGTGGGTTCGGGTGTGAAGTTCTGGATCCTAAAGGAATTTCGAATACATTGGTGTGCGGAAACATGGGGAGAGAAAGAAATCTTATTCAGGATCGACCTGTAACAATAAACAAATGGGGTGTTCGTAAATTAACAGAGAGAGAATGCGCTCGTCTACAAGGTTTTCCTGATTCGTTTCAGATTCCAGTTTCAACAACTCAAGCCTACAAACAATTTGGGAATGCGGTTACAGTCCCTGTTGCAAATGAAATGGCTCGAAAACTAAAATTGTTTTTGCGACAGAGGGATAGGTTGCCCGCAGAACATGTCTATACTATCGAGGCGGTGACTTCTTTGACTTCCTCCGTCTGATTTTGTTAGCGTTCATTTTTTGGAAACATACTCTACACAAAACTTCTCCAGACCTTATAACGTAGAGATCTTTCCCATATTTACTTTTTGCTTCATCTCTATGAATCCCACAATTGCCGCATACATTACCATGCTCAGCGATTATTTTTTGCCTTTTTTCAAGTGTAATTGTCCCGGCACAATCTTCACATAAACCCTTTTTCGAGTGGGGTGTAGAGGTTGTGCCGCAACGTATGCATTTATTATGATGTCGACTCCATTCATAATTCTTATAGCTACCAAGAATTTTTCCTGTTTGTTTTGCAAAACATTCTCGACAGAAAACTCTACGATCTTTTGTTATATAAAAATCCCGGCCAGAAAGGGCTTTCGCTTCATGCCTATCCTTACCGCATGAATCACACTTATTATGATGCTGTTCAATGATTCCCTCTCTACGATCTCCACGAAACTGACCCACACACTGTTCACACAACCCTGTAC
>JAYTYJ010000056.1:0-2429 GCA_043742445.1 Candidatus Tayloriibacteriota bacterium
TGGCAATTTCTCACCCCAACCGCATATTCAATTGTCCCAATTCTATCATATACTCTCTTGGAGATCTGTAACCAATCGACTTCCTCGGCATAGTGTTAAGAAGTTCTTCCACGTAATGAACGTATTCGTCAGTATAAGTACTAATGTCACTTCCTTTAGTAATATATCGACGAATGAGTTTGTTAGATTGTTCTACTCCTCCTTTCTCCCAAGGATGATGTGGATGACAAAAGAAAGTAGACACTCCAAGCGACAGATGATGAGTGTTCTCAATGCCGTTGTCAAAGGTGCAGCTAGATACACTGTTCCATAAAGTGAGTGACTTTTGATATACTGGCATTACTAATGAAGGAGACATGGATGTTACTTTCTTTAGTGAGAGATACTTCGTATCTCTATCAAAGAGTACTGCGATTCCTGCAGTGCTTTTTGTTTTCTTACCACTTACTATCGTGTCTCCTTCTAGATTACCCACTATCCCGAGCACTCGTTCCTCTATCCATCTACGATGAGGAATTAATTGCCTCGCAGTCTTGTTCTTCTTGTGTTTCTTAGCCCTACAATGCTTTGTAAGATACAAGTAACAGTATTGTGCCCCAAGAGAGTTGTACAGCCATCTGTAGATGGTGTCTTTGTTCGCATAGAATGATTGTGATTCTCTCCTCATCCGTCCTGCTATGACATCTGGCTTCTTCTTTTGTTTAAGAGCTTCTATGATGTAGCTCTTTAATTCTTTGTTTTCCTCTATCTTCTTACCTACATAGTGTTGATTCTGTTTACGAAGATACATCTTTGTTTGTGCGTGTAATGCTTCGTAACAACCCTTTACGCTGTTGTGTCCTAATTTCAACTCTCTACTGACTGTACTTTGATGACATGCAAGTACTTTTGCTATTTCTTTTTGCTTGTATCCTCTATTAACGAGTATCTCTAGTTCTTGTCTTTTTGTATGTGTTAATTGTGTGTAATTATTATTCATGTTTTTTCTAGAAAATTTGCTAAAAATGCAAATACTAATTCAATTCTAGAATATGCAGTTGATTAGAGAAACTGAGCCTACTTTTAGGGCTCGGCGCAGTATATTTTTTACGATTACTTTACATAGAACTTAAAATAAATATCCTTTATGAAAAAAGGAATACTGAAATTAGCAGCAAAGAAGGACAAGGGAGGGGTATTCTTGTTGGAATTATTCGTGAGCAGCAGGAAAAAATAAAAGAAAAATATCAAGATGAAATTAAGCTTCTTGAAAGAAAAAGGAGATTTATCTTAGATAAATTTCCTTTCTTGCAATAACCTGTGGAGAGGAGTAGGGTAAATCTACAAATAGGAGTAAACTTTTAGTTATGATGAAAAAAATGAGTAAAAATTTTAAAAAAGTTGGACTAATATCAACTTTCATTTTCTCATTATTATTACTTGGATGGAGTATCGATCTAATAAATTTTGATTCACTAATGGATCAAGGTAATTTTGGGTATATTATTTCTTTTATAATATGGGTAATATCTCTCCTCTCAATATATTATTTATTTTTTTTAATAGTAGAAAAAATAATGTACGCTGGTGTATTGGTGAAAAACAAAATCTGGGAAAGATTCAGTTACTTAATCTTAGATAAAGTAAAAACTACAAGTAACTTTAAAAATTTTGCGAACAGTGTTAATGGGTTCGAAATAAAAATTGAAACTGTAGAAGAAAAGGAATTAAAAAGAGCTAAAAGAGAGAAGTATTCCTCGAGTGAATTGAGTACTAAATGGACGATAGTACCATTTTTACTATTTTTCACATCAATAATATATATAGTGGGGGTATTGCTATTTTCTGGTACAAAATTCATTTTTGATTTTAATAGTATATTTGCATTAACTATTGGTTCATTTAGTCTTATTGGAATAGCACACTCTTCTCTTGAAGAAGGGTGGATGAAGGTTTTACAAGTAAAAAATGGTTTACATACCAAACACCCAGAGTTTAAGTTTTCTAATTACAACAATATTTACGATGACAGTAAAGCCTACTTTGATTCTTTTTCCCTTTATTTATTTTATGTTTTCACAAAAATAGTATCCTATTTGTTAACTATTTTTTGTTTAACCGCTATACTCCTTGTCCTATATCTATTTTTCTTTAGTAATCTACCTAGTAAAAGTAGCGATCCACTTTCTACAAGTTCTACAATAATAATTATTCTATTAGTCATGATTTACTTTGAAGTAGTAAAATAAAATTAATTTATTATATTGTTGAAAGGACGTGATCATTATATAATAGGACCTACGCACTCCCCCACACCACAATATCTATGCGATAATGTAAATACTCCTTAAAGTGAATTCAATAATGAAGTGCAACACCCATGACTTGTAATGGTGTTGACCAGTTGTGCCTCTTTCTTGGTCGTGTGTTCAGTATATACTCTACTTTTG
>JAYTYJ010000057.1:0-11550 GCA_043742445.1 Candidatus Tayloriibacteriota bacterium
CTGGCCACTCAAGAGCTTTGAAAAATTCAATGATTTTTTCCTTTTGTGTTTTTTCTTCCATGCGAGAGTTTACATATGCTCCTTCATCCAATCTGTTACGCTTTTCGATATGCCGACTGTACCCCAATTAGCTTGCGTGATATCGACCACAAGAATCCCGTCGTTCGCGTCTATCATACTGTTCAGTTCATCGCGCACCTCAGTTACTGCCTTGGGTGTCATGATAATCCAGAGAGACTTGAGGGGTTTCGCCCAAGAAGGATAAGACTTTATAAACTCAATGAGACGCTGATAGTCTTCTGATGTTTCTGGTATTCGAAGGTCATAGGAAATTAACAAGGTTTTCATTTTTAGTGTATTTTATCGTGAGGTGGATCTGAATCATGCCCGAAACTATCCTTGTCTTTAATCTGACCAAGTCGATTGTGGTAAACAGCTTCAGTCTCGTTCTGTTTAGCAAGTCGATGTGTCTTATCTTCTGCGACTGCCTGTGTTCGGTGAACAGAAAGTGGCTTATTGGTGCCCTCTTTCTTTACAGCCCAATCACCGTCCCATGGGACACTGTGAAAATTTTTCTTTGTCATATTTCTTTTAAGTAAAGATCCGCTGGTAACACACCCACAACAATTCCCTGAATGATGCAGTTATCTGACAATACGATGGGCTTGTGAACAGGGTTCAACGACTTCGGGCGCAAGATCACCATTCCGTTTTTGCGTTCAAGAATTTTTACCGTGGCTTCGTCGTTGATAAGGGCGACGACTTTTTCCCCATCATCAGCTGATGATGACTCACGCACGAGAACAATACTTCCGTCTGAGATACTCACGCCGTTTACCGTCGCAAGGTTCATCGAATCTCCGACGACGCGCAGAAGAAAATATTTTGATCCCGGTCGTGCTAATGCAGTGGTCACAGGAATAATGGCCTCCACATTTTCTTCAGCAAGCATTGGTACACCTGCGGCGATATAACCGACGAGTGGAACATCGACGGTCGATACGGAGTTGTTTGCCTCAATAGCTGAACTTACCAAGCGAATTGAGCGCCCCTCTCTTTTCAAGAGTCCTGCGTTTTCGAGACGCTCAAGCGCAAGGACGGCAGAGCGAGGTGACGTATGCCCCGTAACCCCATTTATCTCTTTGAGTGTTGGGTGATCGCCGTGAACAATACGGTTGCGGATAAATGCGTAGACGCGTTTGTCGTTTTCACTAAGGTTTGCCATAGGTATAAACAAGTATAACATATGGTGCAAAGCAAATCAAGAAACAGAAATTTTTGACGAGAAAATTGGCTATTTTTGGATTAAATGCCTATAAATATGGCTTTTTCGTAAAAAATTGACCTCAAAAAACTCGAGATAAAATTAGTGTACACAAGGCGCAGATTCGGGTAATTCCTTAAGTGGATGCTCGCGTCTCCCCGATCGAGGGGGCACGTGGGCCTTTTGTTTTAATCCTTAGCTCATTCATATATGAAAGAGCCTCTCATGTGGACGACCGAAAAACGTGTCGTCGACCAATTATTAGCCCATAAAAAGACTCCTCGCATTATCTCCAAGGAGCAGATGGCACGACTCAAGCAAAGCCTCGAAAGATACGACCTAGTGGAGATACCGGCAATCGACCTCGACGGCACGATCCTCGCAGGCCATCAGCGTATCAAGGTGCTTCAAGTTCTCGGCAGAGGGAAAGAGGAAGTCGATGTCCGTGTCCCTAATCGCAAGCTCACACAAGATGAGGCCGAAGAGTACCTCCTTGCAAGCAATGCGATCCACGGTGAGTGGAACTTCGAACTCTTGAAAAACTTCAATATCTCTCTCTTGGTGGATCTAGGATTCGACCAGAAGTCACTCGACGATATCTGGAACAAGAAGCTCGATGCTGAGGAGTTCGATCCTGAGAAAGAACTCGAGAAGATAAAGAAGCCGACGACACGCCCAGGTGACATCATCGAGATGGGCGGACACCGCCTCATCTGTGGCGATTCACTCAAGCCCGAAACGCTCGCAAGACTCTTTGGAGACGAACGCGCATCGATGATCATCTCGGACCCGATATATAATATTTCCATCGATTACAACGGCGGAATTGGGGGCAAGGCAAACTACGGAGGCACTGTGACGGACAGTAAACCTGACAGCGAGTACTATGACTTCCTCAAAAAGAGCATGGAAGCGGCACTCACGGTCACCAAGAAAGATGCCCACGTCTTCTACTGGTCCGACCAAGTGTATATTTGGCTCATTCAAACCCTGTACCGTGATTTGGGAATTACCAACAAGCGTGTCTGTTTATGGCTGAAAAATAGCCAGAACCCCACACCAGGCGTTGCATTCAACAAATGCTACGAGCCTTGCACCTATGGAGTGCGTGGGAAGCCATACATCGTCAAAGGGGTGAACAAGCTGAACGAAGTGATGAACCATGACATGACCACAGGCAACAACCTGCTTCAAGAAGCACAGGATCACCTTGATATATGGATGGTGAAACGCCTCGCAGGGAACGAGTACGAACACTCCACGATGAAACCGCCTGAGGTGTACGAGAAAGCCATCCGTCGCTGTACCAAGATGGGAGAAATCATCCTTGATAGCTTCTCGGGATCAGGGAGTACGCTGATTGCGGCGGAGACGCTGAAGCGCAGAGTGTTTGCGGTCGAGATTGAGCCTATCTTCTGTGACCTCACCATTCGCAGATACGAGAAGCTCACAGGAAACAAGGCAAAGGTGATTCGCTCAAATGAAGCGCTATAGGAAAGAGAAAGCGTTTCTGGAGCAGATCGCGAAGGTCCCGAACATTTCGCTCGCCTGCGAGAAAGTCGGGCTCTCACGAAACACTATTTACAGGTGGTGCAACGAAGATCCCGACTTCAAGGTTCGACTCGATACTGCCATGGGCTCAGGAGTCGAATCAGTGAGCGATCTCGCAGAAAGCAAGTTGGTCGGACTGATCAATGGCAGTAACTTGAATGCAATCAAGTACTGGCTTGATAACCACAAGAAAGAGTACCTGCGACCGCGACCCAAGGACTTCTGGGAATCGCTTCACGGAGAGGGTCCGATTACGAGTATCACCATTAGGAGGTACGATGCTGACGGGACGTTGCACGAATCCTAAGAATCGCCTCCGCGATAAGCTTCCAGTCCTGACGAGACATCTTCGGCGCAACAGAGTGAGGGACGACCGCATATAAAGTGTGGTCGTCTTTTGCTGTGTGGAGCTTCAGTTCATCAACTTTATGAAACGGTGTGTCGGGAATCTGTCCCCACTGTTCGAGATAGGTCAGAGAATAGAAGATGACAATCTTGGGCTTGTGTTCACGGATCAGTTCACGGAGTCTTCTGACGCGCTCCGGCTGATACTTCTTGAGATATTCCTCTCGTGAGGAAAGTCCGTCGATACCCGATGATGCATATACCCAATCTTTCTGTTTGAGCGAGCGGGCAGGAAGCGACATCAACTCAAGCACCGCATGATCTTTGTGCTTTCGTCCGAAATGCTTGATCTGATATTCTCGTATCTCTTCAAGAGTCGGCTCTTTGCGTGTTTCGAGATAGAGCAAAAGATAGATCAGACGGCGATAGGTCGCCTGTGTCGGTGCCTTCTCTTGAAACCAGCGCATGTGGTCAGCGTCATGGCGCATGTCGTCGTAAATATCAAATACTTCTCCACGTGCGGTCGCCTCAAACCGCTTGACCAGTTTTGAGATCGACCCGTCACAGCCCTCTTCCATTCCGACAAACCAAATTTTACTTTTGAGATTGCCGTATCCCCAAAAGTTCTTGATCCGTTCTTGTATTAAAAATCTAAAGCGACCCTCCAAAGAGGGTGATAATTTATTCATAAGCACTGTAGCGGTTTTGCTTATAATTCTCGTGCAGGTTGCAAAAAGCTCCCCGCCCGTTGCGATAGACTTTCGCCTACCCATCCCTCTTTCGAGGTATGACCGCTACAGTGACTCCGGACGAGGAGTTCTTTACACTGTAGCGGTATTTTTTCGCCATGCCTTCCATTGCTGAAAGGTTTAGGCTACTTCTCTATTCGATTGTCGTTCTATGATAACACTCTTTGTTATCAACCTGAATTCTATCGCAAAAGCTTTGTTTTGCTAAGCGATTCCTGCCAACACGTTGCCAACAAGTGTAGTATTAGCAAAAGTCTCTATCTGCGTCATTAATATATACATGGAGACGAATGTCATTGGAAAAATTCCAAACAATATATCAATTTCGGAGGTTCGTATCAGGTACTGCTTATATGCTCGAAAATCGACCGAATCCGACGAGCAACAAGCATTATCAATAGACTCTCAAGTTAAGGAAATGACCGCAATAGCGGAGCGTTTAAAGCTCAATGTGATAGATATAAAGAGGGAGTCACACTCCGCAAAAGAATCAGGACAAAGGCCAGTCTTTAAGGAGCTATTAGCAGAAGTACAAAAAGGTGTCTATAACGGCATACTGACATGGGCACCCGATAGATTATCGCGAAATGCTGGCGATCTCGGAACTGTTGTTGATCTGATGGATCAGAGAAAATTGATTCATATTCAGACCTATGGACAGACTTTTTCAAACTCTCCAAATGAAAAGTTTTTGCTCATGATTTTGTGTTCTCAAGCAAAGCTCGAGAATGACAACAAAAGCATTAATGTGAAGCGTGGGCTTAGGGCGAGGGTTGAGATGGGATTGTGGCCATGTAAGCCACCAACAGGATATACGAAGTACAAGCGCATAGATCAGAAATGCGAATCAGTTATTGACCTAGAAAGAGCTCCAATTATAAAGCAAATGTTTGAGAAGATTGCCTATGACGGTTGGAGTGGTCGAAAGGTGTATCAATGGTTGAAGCATGATATTGATTTCAAGACTGAAAACAATATACATCTGAGCTTGGGTAACCTGTATAAGCTATTCCAAAATCATTTTTATTACGGACGATTTGAGTTTCCGAAAGAATCAGGTAACTGGTACAACGGATCACACAAGCCGATTATTACCAAAGAACTCTACGATCTGGTGCAGGAGAAGATAAAGAGCCAGACATTGCAACCGAGGTCGCAACAAAAAGAGTTTGCTTTCACCAAAATCATGACATGCGGATTATGCGGATCGGGCATCACCGCAGACGAGAAGTTTAAACATCTGAAAAATGGCAGCGTGAACCGCCATGTCTACTACAAATGCACGAGGACGAGGGATCAGGATTGCTCATGCGGATTCATCAACGAAGAAGACTTGGTGACTCAACTTCAAGGCCTCATGGATGATCTTGAAATACAGACTGTCCCAATGAAAGAGAAGATAACAGCAGAAGTACACCGATTCAAGAAATTCGAGCAAATGCTACTCGGTACGAAGACCGCCGTAGTGGTGAAAGATATCGATATCCGAAGCTATGCGAAGTTCCTCCTTTTGGAGGGGTCGATGGACGAGAAGAGGGAGTTATTGAGGTGTTTAAAGAGTCAGATTGTATTAATCAACAAAAAGGTATCATTGCACACATAACCAATATAAACCGCATGTGTTTTTTTGTTGCATTAAACTACAACAAATATGTTATACTACCCCAATGAAAGAGAGCGCAAAAAAACTGGGTGAAAACCTAAAAAAGATCAGGACTCGAAAAAATGTCTCCCAAGTTGAGATTGCCAACATCCTTGGGGTCGATCGTTCTTTTGTTAGTAATATTGAGAATGGAAAAAATAATCCAACTCTTTCAACAATCACCAACCTAGCGCAAGCTCTCAATGTTCCGGTCGATGAGCTTTTCAAATAAATTTATGATCAACCTGGTGACCCTACAAGAAAATTTAGAAAATCTCAGTCAAAACTTTTCAAAGCAAACGTTTATTTTTGATTTGCTTTCCGCATACGAGTTGCCCAAAAGCACCATTTCATTACTCTCTAAAAATCCATCAAAGCTGTCTGGAAAAGAAGATCTGATTATTTTAAAGAACAAAGTACTTTTTCACACAACCACCCTCGAAGAGGATGAGCACGTTGCAATTGATGCATTGCAGAAAGATAAATCGTCGGACAAATTTAACCCTCGATTTATTATCGTTACAGATTTTGTAACGTTCTTGGCCATAGATACAAAAACAAAGGAAACACTTGATATCAATATCAAGGATTTGGGGAAGCACTATGCCTTTTTCCTGCCTTGGTGTGGAATGGAAAAATCACAGCATATAAATGAAAACCCTGCTGATATTCGAGCCGCTTACAAGATGGATAAGTTATATCAGGCGATTGTGAGTGACAATAGAGAGTACTACCAATCACACAGCCACGATTTAAATATATTCCTCTCACGTCTACTTTTCTGCTTCTTTGCTGAGGATACTGGAATCTTTGAAAAAGAAGGTATTTTTACAAATTTGGTTGATTCGCAGTCGGCTGAAAATGGCGAAGGTCTAAAAGAGTTATTTACAACACTCTTCGCTATCCTAAACACAAAGGATTCACAACGATCAGGCTTTGCGGCACATTTTTTGGAATTTCCTTATGTAAATGGAGGTCTTTTTGAAACTGAAGTCAGACTGCCAACTTTTACCTCAAGTTCAAGGAAAATGATCATCGAAAGCGGGAAACTGGACTGGAGTTCAATCAATCCAGACATTTTTGGATCGATGATACAGGCGGTGGTACACCCTGGGCAACGAGAGAATCTGGGGATGCACTACACCTCGGTGCCGAACATAATGAAAGTTATTGAACCTCTTTTCTTGAACGCCCTCTATGAGGAATTGGAAAATTCAAAGACTGATATTAAGAAACTGACCAAGCTCCGTGAGCGAGTCGCCAAGATCAAGATATTTGACCCAGCTTGTGGTTCAGGAAACTTCCTAATTATTTCGTACAAAGAGCTATGCAAACTTGAAATCGAAATAATTAAACGACAAAACGAAATCGGGCCAGGAGCAATAACCTATTCAGGAGTATCGCTCAACTCATTTTATGGAATAGAGATAGATGATTTTGCGCACGAAATAGCTCGACTTTCATTATGGCTCACACAGCACCAGATGAACCAATATTTCGATGGAATGTTTGGAATCATGAAAGCCACTCTACCACTTAGAGAGAGTGGAAAGATTATTTGTGGAAATGCCACGAGGGTTGACTGGAATGAGGTTTGCCCTCGTAAAGATCAAGTGGGTCAGGAATATGAGATTTACATTGCAGGCAATCCACCATATTTAGGTTTTTTGCAGCAACAAAGTGATCATAAAAAAGATATGGATTTGGTACTAAAAACCGTAGATGGATACAGAAAATTAGACTATATTTCATGTTGGTTCTTCAAATCTGCAAAATATATTTCAAATTCGCCTAATATTAAAGTTGCTTTTGTTTCCACTAATTCAACTTCTCAAGGAGAACAAGCTTCGATATTCTGGCCAAATATTTTTAATTTAGGAGTAGAAATATTTTTTGCCCACCAGTCATTTAAATGGCAAAATAATGCAAAAAATAATGCAGGTGTAACTTGTGTCATCATTGGATTAAGAAATGTTTCTGGCGAACCAAAGCACCTATATGTTGGGGGCTTAAAAAGGGCTGTTAAAAATATTAACGCTTACCTGGCAGATTCAAGTAATGTCATTGTACTAAAAAGGTCGAAACCTCTTTCCACCTTTCCAATCATGGATCTTGGGAGTAGTGCATATGATGGAGGGTTCTTAATGCTAACAAAAGAAGAAGCTGAAGATTTTGTAAATACATCACCTAATGCAAAAAAATTCATCAAACCTTTTATGGGGTCAGCTGAATTCATAAGAAATATAAAGAGATACTGTATTTGGATTGAGGATAAAGACGCAGAGGAAGCCTCACAGATTTTAGATATTAAAAATCGGTTAGAGAAAGTGAGGTTGTTTAGAGAGAAGAGCGGAAGGGGCAAAACACTTGAAACTGCTCAGACTCCATATAAATTTACTGAGATAAGACATCGAGAATGTCCTGCGATCATTGCACCAATAATCTCTTCAGAATCAAGAGACTATATTCCTTTTGGTTTTATAAATAAAGGGATTGTTGTTCCTAATTCAGCTCGGGTTATATACAATCCTGAGCCGTGGATATTTAGTGTTATTACCTCAAAAATGCATATGGTCTGGGTCCGGGCTGTCGCTGGTAGACTGAAGACAGATATTAGATATTCAGGAACAATTTGTTACAACACTTTTCCTTTCCCGAACATCACCCCAAAGCAGAAAGAATCACTCACAAGTCATGTATATAATATTTTGGAAGAGCGTGAAAAGTATCCAGAAAAAACAATGGCTGACCTGTATGATCCAGATGAAATGCCAGATGGATTGCGGGAAGCGCATAAATATTCAGATCTCGCTATTGATCAGATATATCGGAGCAAACCGTTTGAAAGTGACGAGGAACGATTGGCTCACTTATTCAAACTTTATGAAGAAATAATTGCTAAGGAAACTAAAAAATAATTTTATGAAAAACGAAACCATTCAGGTAGCCGAAGCAACATACGCTCAGACTGGAGAGAGCACCAAGCTCAATGAGTTTGGTATGCGTGAAATGCAGGCAAAAGCGTTTGAAAAAAGAACTGCTCAATATCTTCTCCTGAAAGCTCCCCCTGCCTCTGGTAAATCCAGAGCCTTGATGTTTCTTGCTTTGGACAAATTGACCAATCAGGGAATAAAGAAAGTGATTGTTGCGGTGCCCGAAAAATCTATCGGTGGGTCTTTCAGTGAAACCAACCTCTCTGATAATGGATTTTTTGATGACTGGAAACCAAATGATTTATATAACCTATGTACTCCAGGTCTTGATAACGCCAAAGGAAAAGTTGAGGCGTTTAAGAATTTTATGGATAACGACGAGAAGATTCTTATCTGTACTCATGCAACGCTTCGGTTTGCGTGTGAACAAATTGAGGATTCAAAGTTTAATAATACACTCGTAGCTATAGATGAGTTTCATCATGTGATGTCCGGGAACACAATAGAAGCAGATAATGTGCTCGGGTCAAAGCTACATGGAATTATGCAAAATTCAAATGCCCACATTATTGCAATGACAGGATCATATTTTAGAGGTGATGGTACTGCTGTTTTGCGACCAGAAGACGAAGCGAAGTTTGCGAAAGTAACATACAACTACTATCAGCAATTGAACGGCTATACATATTTAAAAACCCTGGGTATCGGATATCACTTTTACCAAGGTAAGTACACATCGGCGATTGCCGAGGTTCTGGATACCAACAAGAAGACAATTTTACATATTCCAAATGTAAACTCTGGAGAATCTACAAAAGATAAGCTTAATGAGGTTGATTTGATTTTGGATATTATCGGAGAAGTGGATCATCAAGATCATGAGACTGGCGTGATCTATGTGAAGCGTGACGGTGATGGGAAAATGCTCAAGGTGGCAAATCTTGTAGATGATTCTGTGGATAGAGACAAGATATCAAACTATCTCCGTACAATGAAAAAGGAGGACGATATGGATATTATAATTGCTTTAGGTATGGCAAAAGAGGGATTTGACTGGCCATACTGCGAACATGCGCTTACTGTCGGCTACAGGAGTTCACTAACAGAGATAATTCAGATTATAGGTCGTTGTACCCGTGATAGCGCAAACAAGACACATGCACAGTTCACGAATCTCATAGCCCAACCAGACGCAAAAGATGGAGAAGTTAAAGTGTCGGTAAATAATATGCTCAAGGCAATCACATGCTCTTTGCTTATGGAACAAGTGATGGCTCCGCACTACAACTTCAAGCCAAGATTTCCCAATGACGATACTAGTTTTACTCCGGGCGAAATCAAGGTAAATGGGTTTAAGACACCAAGTACTGATCGAGTACGAGAAATCATTGAATCTGACATCAATGATCTTAAGGCATCGATTCTTCAAGACGAGCAGATGATCAGGGCATTACCTGGAAATGTTGACCCCGAAGTAATAAACAAAGTGATGATCCCAAAGATTATCCAAATGAAATATCCAGACCTCACCGATCTTGAGGTCGAGGAAGTTCGACAGCATGTAGTTGTTGATTCTGTCATTAAGAATGGGGAAATTAAAGAGGTCGGTGATAAAAAGTTCGTTAGAATGGCAGGTCAATTTGTAAATATTGATGATCTTAATATTGATCTTATCGACAAGATCAATCCATTTCAAGAAGCGTTTGAGATACTTTCAAAAGCGGTAACATCAAGTGTCCTTAAGGTAATTCAGGACACCATCGACTCTTCAAGAATTGAGATGACCCCCGAGGAGGTTAGAATTCTATGGCCTAAGGCAAAAGAATTTACAATTCAAACAGGTCGTAAGCCCGAGATTTCTTCGTCTGATCCGCTCGAAAAAAGACTCGCTGAGGCGGTGTTGTATCTGAAGAAACTTAAGGCTGAACAAATGCAAAAATAGTATGGATAAAAAAGATTTACTAGATTTATTTAACGATGATGACTTGGGACTTCTTGATATAGAGAAGAGGGCTGTTCCTGCTACTCCAGACGACCGTCTTTCTGAATCGTTTATAGAAATAAATGAGTTTTTTACATTGCATAATGCAGAACCTAAAACAGGTGGGGACATTCATGAACACAAACTTGCTTCAAGACTAAAACATATTAGAGAGAACAGGGAGCAGAGAGATTTTCTAAGCAAGTACGACACGCATAGTTTATTGAAAGTTGAAGCAAAAGATATTGATACGGTAAGTGATATTTTTGAAGATGATGATTTAGACCTCCTTTCTCTGGAGGAAAGTTCAATATTTGAAATAAAACATATATCAAAAAAACAAAAATTATCACCGGAATTTATAGCCACAAGAAAGCCATGTAAGGATTTTTATAAATACGAAGATATTTTTCTAAAGTGTCATGATGGTCTTAAAATGGGTCGGTATGTTGTTGGTGATATTGAATTACATACAGAACTTCAGCCAGGGACACTATTTTTACTTAGTGGACTGATTGGGTATATAGCAGGAAGTAATCAAATAACTCTTGACGAAGGGAGTAGGGTAGACGCAAGACTGCGCATTATATTTGAAAATGGTACTGAGTCAGGAATGTTTCTCCAGTCATTGCGAAGATCTATACAAAAAGAAGGAGGAAAAATTATTAGAGAAAACACGTTGCAAATAATTGATGGACAGGATGCCGAAACAGGCTATATTTATGTACTTAAATCACTTAGTTCTAATCCAAGAATTGCTAGCACAAAAAATCTTTTCAAAATTGGTTTCTCGACTACAAGCGTGGAAGATCGTATCAAAAATGCTGAACAGGATCCTACTTACCTCATGGCTCCAGTTTCCATTGTTGCTACTTACCGGTGTTTTAATATGAATCCCCAAAGATTTGAACGATTGATTCATCGATTTTTTAATGAGTCGTGCCTTGATGTTGAAATAACCGATAAGAGTGGCAATAAATACACCCCCAAAGAGTGGTTTATTGCTCCCATTGTGGTAATTGAAAAGGCCATCGAGTTAATTATGAATGGGGAAATTGTTAATCATGTTTACTCAAAGGAAGACC
>JAYTYJ010000058.1:0-5244 GCA_043742445.1 Candidatus Tayloriibacteriota bacterium
CCACCTAAACGACATTATAGAAGCAGTCGAGGAAGCTGGTATCAGTGTCCAAGATGTTATGGCGGCTCCGATTGCAGCCAGTTTGGTAACACTTACGAAATCTCAAAAAGTAGCTGGGTGCGTGCTTGCAAATATAGGAGCAGAGACGGTCTCAATCACTGTTTTTGAAAACAATATTCCGGTGTCTTTGGAAGTCTTCGCAATCGGTTCAACAGATATCACAAATGATATTGCACTCGGCTTAAAAGTTCCTCTGGAAGAAGCAGAGCAAATAAAGATTGGCGCCATCACTGGTGCTTCATATCCAAGAAAAAAATTAGAAGAAATAATTTCCGCGCGCCTTTCAGATATCTTTGAATTGATTGAGGCTCATTTAAAGAAAATAGGAAGGAATGGGCTCCTACCGGCTGGAATTATCCTAACAGGTGGAGGTTCTGGACTCTCTAATGTAGAAGAAACAGCAAAAACAGCTCTTCATTTGCCGGCGCGAATTGGTTCAATTAATCTCATTCTACCTGAAAAACAGGGTCTCAAGGATTCAGTGTGGGCAGTGGCTTATGGTTTGTGCATTCTTGGTCAGCACGCTGATCCAGATGTTCCTATCGATACCAGCTCTCGTATTTTTGCTAATTCAAAAAAGACCTTAGTAGCTTGGCTAAAACAATTCTTGCCTTAATCAGGATATCTGGTAAGATTTGCTTATGCCGAATATCACCCCTGAAATTGAAGCTTTTGCCCGTATTAAAGTAATCGGAGTTGGAGGATCCGGAAAGAACGCTGTAAACCATATGATTAACTCGAAAGTTAAAGGGGTTGATTTCATTTCTATAAATACAGATGCTCAAGATCTACACCACTCTCTCGCTAAAAAAAGAATTCATATTGGTAAAAACCTGACTCGAGGACTCGGAACTGGAATGAATCCAGAAATGGGAAAGCGCGCACTTGAAGAAACAAAAGAAGATGTTCAAGAAGCTCTGAAAGGTTCAGATATGGTTTTTGTAGCATGTGGACTTGGAGGAGGAACAGGAACTGGTGCTAGTCCTATCGTTGCTCGTACAGCAAAAGAACTCGGGGCCTTGACTGTTGCTGTTGTTACTAAGCCTTTCTTTTTTGAAGGACAAGCAAGAAGTCGAATAGCTGAGACAGGACTTGAAGAACTTAGAAAAGAGGTTGATGCTATTATTGTTATTCCAAACGATCGCCTTCTTTCAACAATTGATAAAAATACTACAGTAAAAAACGCTTTCTCTATTTGTGATGAAATCCTACGCCAAGCAGTTGAGGGTATTTCTGATTTAATTACCACCCCAGGACTAATCAACATCGACTTTGCCGATATCCGTACGGTTATGGAAAGTGCTGGTTCTGCCCTTATGGGAATAGGTTCTGCTATCGGTGAAAATAGAGCTATTGAAGCAGCAAAGCGAGCTATCAATTCTCCACTTCTAGATGTTTCCATAAACGGTGCACGGGGGGTTCTTTTCTCAATCGCTGGAGGTGAAGATCTAACTATGTTCGAGATACAAGATGCAGCAAAAATTATCACGGAATCTGTGGATCCAAACGCTAAAGTTATTTTTGGTACAGTTCGAGACGATAAGTTAAAAAAAGGTGAAGTTAAAGTAACAGTCATAGCTGCAGGCTTTCCTGAAGGCCTTATTTCAAATATAGAAGCCCAGGCAAAAGGTTCAAATGGCCCAGCTTTCACAGCTCCAGAAATGAAGACAAAGGAAGAACCCGTTCAGACGATAAAAAACCGGATGTTTGGAACGAATCAAAATCTAACACCAAAAAATACAGATAAGATTGAGGAAAATAAAGACTTTAAAAACGAATCACAAAATGACGATGACGATTGGGGTGCGGTGCCAGCTTTTTTGAGACGATCAAAGTTGAAGTAATTTTTCCATAGACTCTGCTATAATAGTTATTATGATTTATGATTTAATTATAATTGGCGGTGGTCCTGCTGGTGTCGCTGCAGGTGTTTATGCGGCACGTAAGGAGCTTAAAACTCTTTTCGTAACCAAAGACTGGAATAGTCAGAGTACTGTCTCAGAGGGTATTGAAAATTGGATTGGAACTGTAAAAATAACAGGTAACGATTTTGCCAAAAGTCTAGAAACTCATTTGCGTGCATACGCAAAAGATAAAGTAGATATTCATGTCGGAGAATCAGTAGAAAAAATAGAGTCTGGATTCAAAGTAAAGACAAATAAAGACAAATATGAGTCAAAAGCTGTTTTAATAACAACTGGCAGTTTCCGTAAGAAATTAGAAACAATCGGTGCAGATAGATTTGAACATAAAGGACTTACCTACTGCGCGTCGTGCGATGGACCTCTTTTTGCAGACCAAGATGTTGTAGTTATTGGAGGTGGAAATGCAGCATTTGAAAGTGCGTCACAACTACTCGCCTACTGTAAAACAGTTACCCTGATCAACCGTGGAGATTCATTCCGTGCCGATCCAGTAACCGTAGAAGCAGTATCAAAAAATCCTCACTTTAAAATAGTAAAAAACGCCATTTCCAAAGAAGTTAAAGGTGATAAATTTGTAAATGCCTTTGTCTATACACAAGATGAAAAAGATACCGAGCTTGCTGTGTCAGGAATTTTTGTAGAAATCGGCTCTGTACCAACAACATATTTCGTCAAAGATCTAGTTAAACTTACAGAATACAATCAGGTTATTGTCGATCCTAGGACCCAGAGAACTTCTGTAGATGGTATTTGGGCCGCTGGAGATTGCACTGACGGCCTTTATCACCAAAATAATATTGCTGCGGGAGATGCGGTGAAGGCGCTAGAGGATATTTATTTATTCCTAAAAACTAGATAGCACTCTCAGCGTATTCTATCTCCTCTTTACTATTAAGCCCCATAGCTTCAGAAAGACTAATTTTAACTTCTCCTATAGACTCCGCCATTTTAATGACGTCTGTTAAATAGTATTCTCCCTGAACATTATTTGGTTTAACCTCTTTTAAAGCTTCCCTCAACCAATCTGCATGGAAAGCATAAAATCCTGGATTAATTTTCCTATGGGTACGAATATCTTCGGTGGCATCTTTATATTCTATAATTCCTTTTATTTTTTCTTCCGATGTATATATAATTCTTCCCCAATGTTTAAATAGCTTTCTCCATCCTTCAAAATCTTCTGCTTCAGTCGTAGCCATTGCGACCTTATGTATAGTGAGCTCTTGTATCAGATTTTCTACAGTATCTAAACTGACAAATGGATGATCAGCATATAGAACAACTACGTACTTTGTATAAGGCAGAAGAATTTCAAGAGCGATTTGTGTTGCATGTCCAGTTCCTTTCTGTTCATGCTGATGAACATATCGAGCTTTATCTTTTAAATAATCTTTTACCTGCTCAGCTTTGTGTCCTACGACTAAAAGTGGGACTTTTTTAATGTTTGATATCAATCTCTCAATCATTGGTATACCCTTAAAAGGTACCAAACATTTTGGCAATTCAGATTGCATACGACTACCTTTTCCAGCAGCAAGGATGATAATTTCTGTATTTTGCATCGCTATATATTACTACAAACACCCCATAAGCCAAGTTTTTGATTTTGTGCTTGCTTCATTAATTTTTTAAAATCTTTTTGAAACGTATAAGCCTTTTGATAGGTATACTCGCGAGCATAGCCGTTTTCTATGAGATATTTATTTATAAAAAAATTATCTACATAAACATATGCGAGTATACGATTATATTTATCTAGTATATTTTGAGATGAATCAATTTTTAAAATAACTGACTTCCCATTGAGAAGCTCTTTAGTTTTATGTGACGCTTCTTTACCGAAACATTGAATCGGTTTTCGAGGATCAACTGTTTCAGGGGTATCTATACCAAGCATTCTAACAGTCTCCGACTTATTATCAATCTTTACAATAAAAGTATCGCCATCAAGAACTCTATCTACTAGATAACTTTTATTTTGCTCAATGTTGGGAATTTTCTTTTTATAAAAATGATTAGGTGTTTGAAGATAGGCAATGGTTCCACAGGAGATTAAGATTATACAGATAAGAATAGATTTTAATTTGTATTTTTTCATAGAATTTGTTATTCTTTAGTGACTGAAGAGCGGAAAATCCCCGTCCGGCGCTCCTTAAGTGGAGGCATGTATGCGAGAGATTGGGGTCTCGCCAGAACTAAATATGGTTGGAAGCTTGCCTTCCAGCCTTTTTAGTTCATTTTCTGTACTATCAAAAATAGTATTTATCTCTGTGAGTCCGGTCGATTTTCTTTCTATCTCGACAACAATTTGATGAATTGGTTCAATATTTATGAATAGATACTCTTTTTTATTCGTATGCCGAGTGTCTTCAATAATTTTAAATGGCTTGGACAAATTGATAGGGATTCTAGATAAAATAGTATCAGTTATATTTGGATGTCCAGAAAAATCTCGTATTCTACCCTTAACCTTTGCAATAACAAATTCAGATAAATAAACTCTATTACTTTTAATAACATTCGCGATTAAGGGTGGTAGAGTGACGATCAGCTCTGATTCTCTTTTAAAGATTCCCGTCCTATTTTTATTGACCCGATCAACCAGATTTTTTATTTTTGACGAATCTATTTCTTGCATCCCCGAACTCTAGCAAATCGAGATGAAATCCTAATAAAATTCTGATGAAAAAGGGATAAAATCTATACTAAAATACAAGCACAACTACTTCATTTTGTGAGCTATCCACGTGTGAAGATTTAAATATTTTTTAGTAACTCATTTCTTTCTAATTCCACTCTTACATCTCTTAATATAGAACCATTTTCATCTCGGACTGGCGTATTGATCCACATATTAGTAATTTTTGCTGACCACAATTTTTGAACACTTCCTGCTGAATAAAAATCCAAAAGAGTTTTTTCTTTACCTTCCTTAATCCTAGCAGTGTTAGTAATTTCTAACCCAACTTCTAATTCTTTTCCATCAAGTACATGACCGCCTTCGCATTTAATGAAAACTCCACCGATATCAATCCTATCGAATATAACCCCAAATATCTGACCTGTTCTTACTATATTTTGAGAATGTAACGCTTCGATATTTGAACTCCAATATATATGTTCAAACTTTTCATCATAGAAAAACCTAACGGGACTATTGTGAGGCGAACCGTCTGCATTTGTTGTAGCAAGTGAAATATGTTTAGATGTGTAAATGAGTTCTTTTGCTCTATTCATTTTTAATTCTGGGATATTCATA
>JAYTYJ010000059.1:0-6615 GCA_043742445.1 Candidatus Tayloriibacteriota bacterium
GGTAGCAAAGCAGATGCTACGTTCTATGACAGGATCAATTGTAAATTGGATAAACTCTGGTTTCCAAGGCAGTCCTTCTTTTGTACAAAACCCTGGAGCTTTTTTTATGGATGTAGGTGATCAGATAACGGGGGAGTGGCTAGCTACTAAAGGCGGGGCTCTGGTAAACCTATGTACACCATTTAGCCTAGATATTCGTCTTGCACTTTCTATTAAATTCCACGCTGGTGCACCGCAAGTTAGGTACGCATGTACTCTCGGAACCATCATTAGTAATTCAAAAAATGCAAAGTTAAATATTAATACGAGTGTTTCTGCTTCACCAGAACAAAATGCTTTTATGCAGGGAGACTTCAGTAAGGGTGGTTGGCCGGCTTTTGCTGCGCTTACAATTCAACCACAAAATAATATTTACGGAGCATATCTTCACGCTGAAAGCGATTTATCATATCAAATATCTACAGAAGAGAAACGTAGACAAAATGAAATAAATAATGGAAATGGATTTATGTCTTGGAGAGATCCAAAATGTCTCAATGATATACAAAAATATAATAATAGTATCCCTGTAACTAAGGGAAATAACGGAGCAATAAAAAACACTACTGACGGAGCAACAACGATGACCCGTAAAGATCCCAACAGTTGTCCTATCCAAACGCCTGGAGCTACTATATCTGCAGCTTTAAATATTCAACTTGGTTCGCCAACACGACAATTGGAACTTGCTGATGAGATAGGAGAGATTATGAATGCATTATTTGCACAACTTACAACACAAGTCCTTCAGAAAGGCTTGGCTGCTTCTAGTGGTAAGGGATCGGGTGGGACATCATATATAGATAGTGTTACTACTTCTGGACAAGATGATCCAGCTCAAGTATCTGCAGTGAAATCTGATATATTAAAAAACATTGATAAAGAAATCTCAACGACTGGTAGATATCTGACACAAGTCCAAGCTACATATAAAATTGTTACAAATATTAAAGATAATTACGAATCTGCAAAATCTTGCTATCTTGTTAAACTTAATAGTAACCCTCAATTAACCACATTCCAGACTGCGCGTGCACAAAGTATAATAAATGATATCAACGCTGAAGAAAATTCTAGCACCCTATCTACAACATACAATACGATCAATACTAAATACCAAGAAGCTAATGGAAAATATAATTCTTTACTAAAATTAAAGATCGATACAACACATGCAAAAACATTAGCAGAAGTAAATAATGCCGCAGCTACTTTTGGTACTTTGATTGGAAACCTGATAACAGACATAAACATTCGAGCAGCAGTTGATGAAAATTCACAAGTAGAATCTGATACAAGAGATTCAGCTAATCAAGCAATTAGACTTATACAACAGTGTCAAGGTTTCCCATAAAATTTACCTTAAAAAATGAAACTATCCCGCATTAAAATATATAAAATATTAATACTTCTAGCGATAGGGGTTTTTATACTTGTACCTGGGACTATTCATGCCGATTCTTGGATTGAAAAAGGGGCTACGTCAGTTGTCAATAACATACTTAGCAACTTATCATTCGCCCTACTTACGTTAACTTCTTCGATGGTTATCGTGAGCGGTACATTTCTCAGTGTCTCAATAAATATAACGACCCATATTGGTGATTTCTTTAATAGTATACCCGCACTTAAAGACGTATGGATCGTTATCAGAAATCTATCAAGTATTTTTATTATTTTTATCCTTATCTATAGTTCAATATCGACAATACTCGGTACCAACACTTCTCAAACAAAAGCATTGATAGGGAAAATAATAATGGTTGGTCTACTTATAAACTTCAGTCTTTTCTTTGCAAAAATAGCCATTGATGCTTCAAATATAGTCTCGTTACAGTTCTATCGTGCGATCGCACCCGGCACATCTGAGGCATATGATGTGAAAAAAGTATTTACTGATGGAGGACTGTCAAACATCTTCATGTCTAGCCTTAAAATACCTAAAATATATTCAATCAAAGGTGTTTTGGCTGCTGGAGATGTAGCCACGAGTATAGGTATAGCTACTGTTGGTGGGATGATAATGATGATAACAGCTTCTATTAGTTTCTTTGCGGCAGCGATAGCTTTTTCGATCCGAACCGCAATATTACTCTTTGTCATGGCTCTATCTCCACTATATTTTGCCGGAATGATATTCCCTGAAGTAAAAAAGAAGTCAGACGAAATAATGAAACTATTCACGGGACAACTCATTTTTATGCCAGCTTATCTATTTTTAATGTACATTGCATTAAGAGTAATCCGTAGCCCAGGGTTTTCTGCAATTTTTAATCAAGGCTCTGCAAGCCATGGAGGAACAGACAACGGTTTCGGTCCAATATTTATTGGAGTGATTATACAATATGTTATCGCTTTAGTTTTCATAGACGCACCACTTATTGCAGCAATACAAATGGGGGCAGTCGGGGCAAAATGGGCACCGAATGCAAAGAGTGTTGCAGGATTCTTCGGGCAGCATACTGCAGGTAGACTTGCAAAAAGAGCACAGGAAGGATTTGCAAAAAGTGGAATAGCGACAAGAAACCCCAACTTTGCAGTTTGGGCAAATAAAGGCTTTGGACAAGTATCAGGTGGAACTTTTGGTGGGACGAAGGGTGGATACGATAAGAGATACAAGGATTATGTAAAAGAAAGAACGGATTATGCAAAAAAGCTCAAGACTCCTAAAACACAATCACAAGCCTACGTATCTAATGAAATGAGAGGATATGATAATCAAACCAAAGGACTACAAGATCAAATAGAGAAAATCAGAAATTTAAGAGATATTGAAGCAACAAAGGCAAGTGATCCCGCATTGACTAGTGAGCAAAGACGCGCAGCAATACTAAAGGTAAAAGATTATAATAGACAAATCGAACAACTAAAAGGACAGACGGAAACGCGCCAAAAAGAAAGAGAGGATAAGGTAAAGGAAATCACAAAAAAATCTGAAAACTTAAGAGCAGCTGAATTTGCACAAAATCTTAATGAATCCTCAATTATTCCAGGTACAGCAGCTGCTAGAGAGGAGGCTGCTCGAACAATAACTAATGACTTGGACAAAGGAAAAAAAGAGAAATTACTTGATATGCTACAAGAAGCTACCAAGGAAGATAAGCCCACCGCAAGTTCAACACCTAGCACCACTAGTCCGAAAACTTAAATTAAACTTATACACAAATGAATAGCGAGCAAATTATAAAAGAAACATTAAAAACCCTTCCGTCTGACATACGACAGGCTATTGCCAATACAGATTTAGCAGGTGAGTTTAAAAAAATAGCTGAAAAACACGGTCTACTTCTAGATCAAAATGGATCCCTTCAAACAGAAACCCTTTTGGTGATGATTGGCTTAAGACCTAGTTCTGACTTCGTAGATAATTTAAAAAAGAATTTGGACATCTCTAGAAACGAAGCGACTTCCATTGCAGAAGATGTAAATAAAGAAATATTCTATAGTATCCGACAATCTTTACAGCAGATTCAGCTTGAGGAGCACAAGGAAGATGAAGTAGAGAGAGAAGTTCAACCAACTTTACATACTGAGGATATTGAGAAAGCAGGGAAGTTTACTCTAGAGAATCCGCCAGTTGGAACCACTCAGTATAATGAAAAGAAGATAGACAAAGAAGCTTTATTAAACAAAATCCAAGATCCAGAAATCATAACAGCAGACCATCTCCTGACTACCCCAATTGCTGAAACGCTAAAAGTAGAAGAAAAAAAAGTTGAAAGCAAGTCATACACATCAGATCCCTATAGAGAAAGTATATAGAGGAGGCATGATATAATAAAACTATGAGATACCAAGTTCCACAGTTCATTGAGGTCGATGATAAAATATTCGGATCAATATCACTGAAACAGTTTATTTATCTAGCTGGCGGAGCTGGTCTTTGCTTTGTTATCTTTAGATACTCACCCTCAATCATTATCGCTTTTATTCCTATAGTTATTATTGCTACATTTTCAATAGCCCTCGCATGGTTCAAGCTATACAAGAGATTTCCATTTATCAGTGTTGTCGAATGGGCATTTAAATACTATTCATCAGCAAAATTATTTATCTGGAAAAAAGTCCCCAATGAAAAAGCCGATAATCCCATTCAAGAAGCGAAAGAATATGCTGGTGTTATGGTACCAAAAATTTCAGATAGCAAACTAAAAGATCTTACCTGGAGTCTAGATATAAAAGAGAGTATGTATAATAATCAAAATCAAAAATAAAATGGCTCAAAAGTCCAAGACAACTCAAGAATTTGTACCCATTCAAGAAATTCGTGATGGGGTAGTTATCCTTAAAGATGGGTCTATGCGTTCATTGATTCTTGCCTCCTCACTTAACTTCGCACTCAAATCAAGTGACGAACAAAACGCCATAATTTCTCAATTCCAAAATTTCTTAAACTCCCTCGATTTTTCAATCCAAATCTTTATCCAATCAAAACGGCTCGATATAAGACCGTATATTGCACTTCTTGAAGAAAGATACAAGGAACAACTTACCGAATTGATGAAAATTCAAACGAGAGAATATATCGAATTTATTAAAACTTTCGTAGATAATAGTAGTATCATGACTAAAGGATTTTTTATTGTAATTCCATATATGCCACCAACATTAACAGCTAGCAAAAATCCTGTCTCAAGATTTATGAACAAAGGAAAGCAAGATAAGATTTTGGAAAATGAAAAGTTTGAAGAATACAGAAGTCAGTTAGAACAGAGAGTGAGTGTGGTTGAGCAAGGTCTTGTAAGATGTGGAATACGAGTGGCTGAACTAGGAACAGAAGAGGTGGTAGAATTATATTATAAGATATTCAATCCTGGGGAGACAGAAAAGCCGATCCAAATAAACTAGCACATTATATATGAGCATATTTTCAAAATTATTAGGAAAAAAAGAAGAAGCACCGATCGTATCTCTGATGCCGCAAGAGATTTATGAAGCGGGGGTTCTTGAACTTAAAGATGTTATAGCACCCTCTGCTCTTAAAATCTCTCCTAAAGAGATTAATCTCGGTGAAAAAGTCGCCAGAACCTTTTTTGTCATTTCATATCCTAGATTTCTATCTGAAAGTTGGTTCGCACCGATCATCAACCTCGACAAAATATTTAATATTTCTATCTTTATTCATCCAGTAGATACAGCAAAGATTTTAAGACACTTCCAAAAGAAAGTAGCTGAAGTTCAAAGTCAGATTTCTAGTCGAGAAGATAAAGGTCTTGTTAGAGATCCAATGCTTGATACAGCATACCAAGACCTTGAAGGCCTCCGTGATAATCTCATGCAAGCTCAAGAAAAGATTTTTGATGTAGGAGTTTATATTACTATTTTCGCAGATAATAGTGCCGAACTTGATAAAATTGAGTCAGAAGTAAAGTCTATCCTTGAATCAAAGCTTGTGTATTTAAAGCCAGCACTCTTTCAACAAGAAAGCGGATATAAGAGTGTTTTGCCGATAGGGGATGACCAGCTGGCAGTTCATAGTAAACTCAATTCTTCACCTCTTTCAAGTCTTTTCCCATTCGTTTCTTTTGACCTTACATCTGATAAAGGAATTCTTTACGGAATCAATCGCCACAACTCATCATTGGTTCTTTTTGATCGCTTTTTACTTGAAAACTACAATTCCGTAACCTTTGCTAAGGCTGGATCTGGAAAATCCTACTGCACAAAGCTGGAAATTCTTCGAACACTTATGTTCGATACAGAGGTGATCGTTATTGACCCTGAAAAAGAATACGAGTATATGGCTGAAGCAACTGGAGGAAAATATTTTAATATTTCTCTTAATTCTGAGCACCACATAAATCCTTTCGACCTTCCGATTCCTGGCGAAGATGAATCTGGAGCTGATATTCTAAGATCAAACACAATAAACCTAGTAGGACTTTTTAGAATCATGCTTGGAGGTCTTTCTCAAGAGGAGGATGCTATTATTGATCGAGCTATAAGTGAGACTTATGCACTAAAGGATATTACTCCAGAATCGGATTTTCGAAATGTAGAACCACCACTTCTATCGGACTTTGAACTAGTTCTTGCAGGAATGGAAGGAGCTGAATCTCTCGTAGAAAGACTGACAAAATATACAAAAGGAACATGGGCGGGTTTTATAAATCGTCCTTCAAATGTTGATATCAATAAGAAATTCGTAGTTTTTTCACTTAGAGATATGGAAGATGAACTCAAGCCAGTGGCGATGTATATCGTTACACACTATATATGGACTGCAGTTAGAAAAGTCCTCAAAAAAAGACTCCTCGTTATTGATGAAGCGTGGTGGATGATGAAATCAGAAGATACAGCTTCATTCTTACTTGGTTTAGCAAAGAGAGGACGAAAGTACTTCTTAGGTCTTGCGACTATTACGCAAGATGTCGACGACTTCTTAAAATCTCCCTATGGTTTACCTATTATTACAAACTCTTCTATCCAGATTCTCTTAAAACAATCACCTTCATCTATCGATAATATCCAAAGGACATTCAATCTAACAGATGAAGAAAAATATCTACTCTTAGAGTCAGATGTAGGGGAGGGAATATTCTTCGTAGGACTCAAGCATGTTGCACTTAAGGTGGT
>JAYTYJ010000060.1:0-5359 GCA_043742445.1 Candidatus Tayloriibacteriota bacterium
TCTCTTAAGTTTTAAAATAGCTTGAATCAATTTAAATCCAACACCAGATCCACAAAGGATCTTCTCGGGATACTCGCAACCCTTTTGTTTATGATCAATAATAGCGAAAGCCTCTGGAAGCTCTTCACGAGGCTCATGGTGGTCAGTAATGATGACGTCTATCCCCTTCTCTTTAGCTAGAGCTACAGCTTCAATATCCGAAATTCCACAATCAAGAGTTACGAGAAGATTGACCTTATCTTTTGCAAAAAGCTCTACAGCGTCAACGTTTAGACCAAATCCCTCATCATGTCGATGTGGAATATAATTTATGAAATTTGTAAAACCAATTTTTTTAAAAAAATCATGAAAAATAACTCCAGCGGGAATACCGTCAGCATCATAGTCGCTATAAATTATTATTTTTTCATTACTTTCGATAGCTTTGATAATTCTATTGGCTGCTTTCTCAGCATCTTTTAGTAAAAATGGATCGTGTATGTGTTTTTCGTAACTAGGATTCAAAAAGCTTTCTTTTTCTGACTGAGTTTTTATACCACGATAAAAAAGGAGATTATCGATAAAATTAGCATTCATCCTTTTTCGTATCTCATACTTCGGCATAGATAGAAGTATATCATTTGCTATACTATCAATATGAATCAAGACACAAATTGTATCTTCTGCAAAATAGTTTTAAAAAAAATTCCAGCCACTATAGTTTATGAAGATGGGAACTTTTTAGCCTTTTTAAGTATCGATCCCCAATCGCCAGGCCACACTCTGATCATTCCCAAAAAACACTATCGATGGGTATGGGATGTTCCAAATACAGGGGAATATTTTGACATAGCAAAGAAAATTGCACTAGCTCAACAAAAAGCTTTTCATACAGACTTTATTTTAAGCAAAATAGTTGGTGAAGAAGTTCCGCACGCTCATATATGGATATTTCCAAATAAAGAGGTAGCTGGGAATAAAAAAGATTTTGAAGGAAATAAAAAAAAGATAATTGAGAATTTAAATTAGTTACATCAAACTAAGCCACAGACTTATCCAATGCTTCTATACCTGGTAGCGTACCTTTTGCTAAAAAGTCTAGCATCGCTCCTCCTCCTGTCGATACAAATGTAAACGAATCCTCAAGCCTTAACTCTGCGATTGTCGCCAATGTATCTCCACCACCGACAATAGTTTTAACACCTCGCTTAGTTGCATCAGCAAGCATCTCTGAAAGTTGCAGGGTGCTGGCTTTATAACCTGTTTCATAAGCACCCAAAGGTCCGTTCCACAGAATAAATTTCGCTTTATCAATCTGGGTTCTCAATACATCGACAGTCTTCATACCTGCATCCATATTTGCTGTATCTTTTTTAATACTATCTACCGGCAAAAGAAGTTTTGAATCATGGATAAATTTACTAAGATCTGGTAAAGGATCTGAAACAAGAGAAGTCCCTATATCTAGGCCTTCGGCCTTGAAAAAATCGTTTGCTAAAGCTCCCCCAATAAAAACAGTATCTGCAATTGAGATGAATTTACTGACTAAAGGAAGTTTTGTATCAAATTTAGCTCCTCCGAGAATAAAAAGGAATGGATGATCAGGTTTGAAAGCTAGACTTAAGTTTTTAATTTCCTTCTCAAATTGAATCCCCGCATAACTTGGAATAAATTCAGTAATTGCGCAGATTGATGCATGCTGACGATGAGATACAGAGAAACCCTCATTTACATATATATCTCCGAGTGAAGCTAATTCTCTTGCGAACTTTTTATCATTATTCTTCTCCCCTTCATGTTCGCGGAGATTTTCTAGCAAAATAATTTGAGCTTTATTTCCTAAGACTTTTTTATAATTCTTTTCAAAAACACAATCAATACCAAGTTGCTTAAAATATTTAGCTACAGGTTCAAGTGTTGGCTTGTCTTTCGTCTCTATGTGACTAATTAAAATGATTATTGCTCCCTTTTCCTTCAAATACTCTATCAAAGGTAATGATTTTCTTATTCTAAAATCATCTACAATATGTCCATTTTCGATGGGAACATTTAAGTCCAATCTAACCAAGACTCTTACCCCATTTAAATTCTCTACATCTTTAATATTTTTCATAAGTCTATAGTTTTAAGCAATTCAACAAAACCTGAAACATTTACACTCTCGCGTCCTACAAGCAAGCCATCGATTTGCCCTTTTTCAAAAATCTCTAAGGCATTTCTAAAATTTACTGATCCACCATACAAGACTGATACAGCTACAGCTTCTTCATATCCATATATATCAGCAAGAACTTTTCTGATAAAAATAGACATCTCGTAAATATCCTCTGGCTTCATAGCCTCCTTAACACCAATAGCCCATATCGGCTCATAAGCAATGATCAATTTCCTAATACTTTTTTTAGGGACCTTGTTCAAAGAATTTTTGATTTGACTCTTTAGAAAATCAAGATGAGATCCATCCTCATTTCTTTCCTTTTCACCAATGCAAAGTATAGGGTTAATACCTATATCGAGAAGCATAGCGACTTTTTTTGCTACCATTTCATCAGTTTGCCCTTTTTCTCTTTTCTCAGAATGACCAACAATGACGTAGCTAATTCCTAGGTCTTTAAGCATTAATGGACTAATCTCACCTGTAAAAGAACCCACTTCTTCAAAATAGACATCTTGAGCTCCAATACTAACTGACGATTCTATTCTAAAGTTTAGTAACGTCGAAATATAAACAAATGGTGGACATAGAACAACAATAACTGATTTTAATTTATCTGCTGTATTTTTTGTAGACTTAAATATCCTTTTTGCCTCATCAAGAGTGGTTGGATTCATCTTCCAATTTCCGACAATAATCCTTTTTTTCATTCTAAGATTATACCACTTAGTTAATTTCTCCCCAAGATAGTGTCGTATATTGATTTGAAGTTAAAGGAAAGCTGGGGGGTGGAGCATACAGTAGGTTACTATCATAGATAATGTTTCTTGTTTGAAAACCAGATGAGACGCCACTATCACTACCCCAAGCAAATCCATACCTCTTATTTGTTCCAATCATTCCGAAGAGTGTCAGCGCATTCTCGAGATAACTACTACCACACGAACTTCCATAATAATACCTACCGACTCTTCCATTTTGAGCCATTAAAGCCGCATCGATTCTCATCGACTCATCTCCATTATTGTCATTATATAGACCAGTCGTAATATCTCCTTGAGCAATGAGAGCGATTGCATCCTGACCGTCATAGTTTGTGTAAAAAAGATCATCATTTACAATGATATCTTTCCACGTAGCAGAGCTGTCTGGGAACTTTCCTGCAGCAATAGTTACACGCGCACTATTTACTTTACCATCAACCCATACATGATCTTCAACAAAAATAATTCCGTTAGCTGGGAGTGGATAGTTTGCCACAAGGGTTTGCTGAAGGGCTCCGCTTACAATATTAATACTCCATGTTCCCCAATCTGTCTCACTTTGTGCATTTGTACAACCTCCTGGCGCCGATCTAAGAGAATTTACTTTATATATGTCAAAAGTATCATTTGTCTTTAAGACAATATGATATCCTTGTGCGCCTGAAGCTGCGAAATATTTTCCTCCAGAAATAGCGTTAGCCTTCATAGTAGAAAGATCCGTAGTGATACCAGTAAAATCGACAACAGCAATAGGAAATTGCCGTCCTGCCATAAAGACGTCAGGACGACTTGGAGGCGTGGTTGGTGGAGTGGTGTCATTATTTACTTCGCTTGGACTAAGACTGGTATAGACACCCATTTGATAGTTAGAATTACTTACATCGGTATTTATATACTTACTTTTTGCACTTGTGATTACATTATGAGCTAAACCAGAAAAACTGATACCATCGTTTGAATGAATCGGGCCGAAAACTTCAGTACCTGATCCAAAGTTCATAATATCGTTTGCCACTACAGCAAATTTTGCAAAAGATGGAATAGCTAGAGATACCTGTATAGTCCTTTTAACTGAGGGATTAGAAAGAACTGTACCTTTTGATTGGATCTTAATAAGAGTCGATCCAACGGGAGGAGGTGTAATGGTTAAAGCAAATTGACCGATAACTACTCCGTCCTTATCTTCAAAATCATGAATGAAAGGGCCATTGGTAGTAGTTGCGGTACCATCTTTATAATCACTTGATGCATGTGCTAAATGCCATCTATAATAATCGATACCTGATTCAGCAATCTGCAATGCCTGTTCTCGTGCAGAAAGTTGCATGGTATTTTTTAGCATCGTCCCTCCCCAATTGACTAAAGCTGATGTAACAATCATTGCAATAAAACCAAAAACAAGGACATTGACTAGAATAAAACCTTTTATTTTTTTATACATGTTTAGACTTTTCATAAATTATCTTTAAGATTTCTTAAATTGACTTGAGATGTATACGTCCTAATGACTGGGGATTTGTTTGGATCAGCATCAATCATTAAATTTATTTTAACAAGATGAATGTTTGTTACAGTTACAGGTTGAGTCATAGGACTACTTGTTCCAGCATATGTATTATCAAAATATTCAAACATAGGACTACTTGTAGAATTTTTTATATCAGAAGCCAAAATACTTAATGTTTCGTTTGCTGAACTATAAGTTAAAGGATTCCCCGTAGGTTTTACGAGACCTTTTTTCAAAGTGGTTGTAGCAATAAAATATCTGATTTTATCTTTTATACCATCACCATCCGTATCACTAAAAAAAGTAACGGTATTCGTAGCTGCTTGAGCTATAGCGAAGGAACCGTCGTTACCAGGCGAAGCTGTTCGTAATTCTTTTACCATAACTCGTAAAATAGTCCTTGCGTCTTGGGCACTTGAAAGTGAATCCTGGGAATATTTATTGTTATTATATATATCTCTTTGAAAATTAGATATAAGCACAGCCATAATACCGAATATTCCTATTACAACAACCATTTCTACGAGTGTAAATCCTTTTGTATTCATATTATGGGCCTAAAATTATTTCCTTTTCTAACCAAGCAGTACTCATAGGCACATCCACTGTTGTAGTAGAATATCCACTTTTCCCTACTACAACATGGTATGTACCAGATACAAGGCCTGAGAAAACAGCCTGACCAGGAGGTGTGCATGATGATGTTTCTGTAAATGACACATCGGATATATTTGGAGTATTAGTTGCACTTGCCGTGGTTAGATATACTTTATAGCGAGCAAATCTATCATTATTATGTACATTTGAAAGTACTGAATTAGCAGAAGTATAATACGTAGAAGAAGTACCATCTGGACCTTTATATACCCACGTAGTTGTGGCTGTACTAGTAGCATTTGTAGCAAATTGGAAACGGACACTGTTTGATCCATTCAGTACAGACTGGTCTGTAGG
>JAYTYJ010000061.1:0-8302 GCA_043742445.1 Candidatus Tayloriibacteriota bacterium
TCCTTTGCTTCTTCTGTGATCATATACTTGAAGCGTATCACTCTCTCCCACATTGTGATGAACCCTTTGGTGCCTCGAAATTTGTTAAATTGGCGCATGGCTCTAGTTTCCTAGGGAATAAATCTATGCAAATAAAAAACAACCCCAGAGCGTGTAGCTCTAGGGTGTTGGGAGTCAAAATTACTTCTGAAGTTTACGCTGCTTTTCCCGACTGTTTCGTCCTGGAAGGATCGATCTCATTTCAGAACCTACAACCCAGTCCCCTTTGATCCTATCCCCCTTCTTTGCCATAAACCACGGAGTAGCATTGTGATAAAGATCATTGTCAATCGTAGACAGATAACCCGGTCGATCTTTGAAGTGTGATAATTCATTCTGATCAAGCCCTTGTGTGAAAAGTTCAGAGATAGTTAACGTAGAGGTGTTGCGCTGCTTCCCAGATGGCTTCTTATTAAAGACATACCTTGCCAGTCCCTTTCGGTATGCGGCTAGCATGTTTTCTTTAGAATTGTAGAAATGACACTGTATCATCAGCGGATGTGCCATCTGTGTCCATTCCTCGACAATGACAAAGGGATATTTTCCCTTGGGAGCATTGAAGACGTAAAGAGCCTTTACGTAATAGCTGTCTGCATAACCTGGTTCCTCAGCGTAATAACGATGAGTAATGGCTATGAATTGATCTTCTGTCTCTTTTGTCATAAGTTTTCCTTGTTCTGTTTACCATAATCCAAAATATCATAAAAGAAATAATAAGTAAACTTAGTGACTTGCCATAAAATTACCTAATTTCCAATAAGATCTACCCCACCTCTATCGATCTTGATAGTAATTTCATTATATTTTAAATCTATCTTATCTCCGGTCGTATCTATGTCTATGACTAATCCTAACCCCTCCATCGTAGCTTTTGAAAAATACTGATCAAAAGCAAAGTTTCCCAAAGAATAATAAATTTTCTTATTTTTATAGATTTCAGAAGTCCCGATAACATGTGGATGCGCACCTATGACGATATCCGCACCATTATCTATAAATTGATGCGCCCATCTGACCATGTCGTCAGTCGGTTCTTTTTGATATTCAATTCCCCAATGCGGAGTGACAATTAAGACATCAACATCTTTTCTTAGCCGGACAATCTCAGTCTGCACAAGATCGAAATTCGTATAATAAAATTCATGAAAACCTACAAAACCTATCTTTATCCCATTTTTTGTTATAACAGTACTTATCTCATCTTTATTAAAAGGATCACCGTAATAAAGCATACCGGCACTGCCTATATACCGTCTCGTGGATTCAAGACCCTCTTTTCCGTAGTTAAATGAATGATTATTTGCTAAGCCAAGAACATCAAAACCTAGATTTGAGAGAGCTTGAGCAAGAGCCGGATCAAAAGTAAATTGTAAATCTTTATTTATGAGGTCTGCGGTTACGGATGGATTTGTAGTAAAAGTACCTTCAAGATTTGCAACAGCCACATCAGTATTTTGAACTATATCCCTTACTCCTGCAAAATATTTTTCAAATCCTATTTTATTTATGGTATTACGAACATTTCGATCAAGCATCATGTCCCCTACAACAAGAACTTTTACACTAGATGAATTGGCTTCGGCCGAAAGATTATGGTTAAATATATTTTTGTATGGTTTTAAGAAACTAATAACCAAAAATAAAATCGTAATGAAAATGACGACGGTTAGTGATCTATCTCTTATTTTGTTTATTTCTCCATTCATCGATAAGTTTATGATTACCAGAAAGAAGTACTCTCGGTACTTTCATCTTCTTTCCCTTGTATTCTATCATTTCTGGACGAGTATAGACGTCTGGTGAAGCGATGCGACTTTCCTCGAGAGAAGCATAGTCCCCGAGCACACCTTGTATCTGCCGTGAAATCGTATCAATTAAAATGAGTGCTGGTAGTTCTCCACCAGTCACCACAAACGGTCCAACTGAAATTTCTTCAACTTTAAAAACTTTTTTTACTCGCGCATCAATACCTTCATAACGCCCACAGATAAAGATGATGTCGGTGAATTTCTCAGCATAGTTTTTTGCTTGTCGAGTATCAAATTGTTTCCCCGATGGAGTAAACCAAATAATTTTAAATTTCTTTTTTACATTCTTTTTTCCAACTGCTTTTTCGATGGCCTTTATCACTGGTAAGGCTTCAATAACCATTCCTGGACCACCTCCATAGGGTTTATCATCGACTCGTCGATCGGCATAACTTGGATTCCTTTTTGTCGTCGCAAAATCTCGAGGATTGTAAACTTTTATTTCGATTTTCCCATCTTCCTGTGCACGCTTTAAGATAGATTCATGTAGATATGAATCGAGGGATTGGGGAAATAAAGAAATGATGTGGTAGATCATATGAAAATTGAAATAAAAAAACCGTGGTATGCTGTGTTTCCACACCATACCACGGAATCTAAAAACTGTCACTTCCAGAACAAAGGCCGCTTTTTGGGGAAAAACTGATTATAACCCAGATCCCCGTCAAGCAGGTAGAGCAAAGTGCTCTTTGCTAAGTTGAATTTTCCCTTAAAAACACGGAGTCTCTCGGTGAGTTTTAAAGAGAGTGCACTTATCTCACGGTGATCAAGCCCTCCTTTGGACTTGTAGCTATTGAGATTTTCTTCTGCCTCATAAACTTCACTGGCAATTTGACATAGTTCTCTCCTCGCTATACCCACCATGTATTCCAATGAATCCGAATCTGTCTTAACACAAAAAACGAATTCGAAGTGACGAATGGTGCGAATCAGGGTGTTGTATGCTTCTCTAGTCTTCTCCTCGGTTTGCCACAACTTCGGAAAATTGACCCTCATAATGTAAGTGCTAGGAATAAAAAACCCCACCCCGATGATAATCCCTGCAACTCCACCCTTGGTGGCAAGAATACCACAGAACAATGCAAGGAAAAGATAGACTCCAAATACCAAAGGCAGGTTGGTAGCCCATATACGACCTTGATTCAGCCTATGTAAGCTATTGCAATTTTCGAAGGAAAGCCCTCTGGTGTGAAAGTTTAGAAACTCCAGATCGATACGATTCATGTTAACGAACTCCAATGCCAAGTTGTAATTCAAGAAAGGCTTCCGGCCCCTCATGCACCAGCCACAGCCAGTACAGATATCCTTTTCAGGACTTCTCAAATTAAGACAGAATTGGCAAATCTCTATCTGTATACACTATATCATAATATAGAATATTGTCAATAGATAGCCAATACAAAAACAAGCCTCTAATTAGGCCTATTTTTAGTCCTTATTTTTCTTCCCTATACATCCCTATTAGATATTCAAATCCGCCATTGCTTCGTCGACTGATTTCATGGCACTTCCCGCGGGTTTCAGACTTCCCTCTGGTTCATTTATTTTTAAATTGACTCGTGAGTTATTTTTCATACCTACAACTCGAAGAAGAGTTCGGATAGCTTTTGCTGTATTTCCTGAGCGTCCTATTACCTTTCCCATATCTGCGGCATTTACTTCAAGTGTCATAAGTACACCCATCTCATCTACCGTTCTATGTATCTTTACATCATTAGGATTATCTACAAGTCCTTTTACTACATAATCTAAAAATTGCTGATCAATATTATTCATTTCTGTTATTCTTTAAATCTTATAATCGTTTCCGTATAATTGTATCTTGATCGTAGAGAGAAACCAAGGTAAGTTGTGCACAGTTAGACAGTTGTAGCTGAAACAGGTGTAACGACAGGCGCGGTTGCTTCTGCAGGAGTGTCTTTCTTTATAGGATTTTTCTTCGGAAGAACATTTTTCTTTTTTCCATCTATAACTTTCTTTGAAACAAGGAAGTTATGAACTGTATCAGAAAGTTTTGCTCCTTTTGCCATATGACCTTTGATTCTTACTATATCAAATTGTTCAATCTTATTGTCTAATCGAGAGTCGAAAGATCCAAGAACTTCTAAGTATTTTCCACTTTTTGTACTGTTTTTAGAGTCAGTTAAAACAAGACGAAAAACTGGTTCGTGCTTTCGGCCAACTCGTTGTAGACGTATCATTAACATGTGGGTGACATAGTACCAGAACTGTCAAAAAAACACAATATAGGCTATAGTATTCATATGAAAAACGAAGAAATTCTCCAAGGAACTATCATTACCACTCGTAAAGGTATGGGTTTTTTAAAACTCCCAACGAGACCCGATAACGACATCGCCATAGAAGTAGGCATGCTCAATACAGCTTTGAATGGCGATATTGTAGAGGTTAAATTGGGTAAAATAAATCAATACAAGCAACAAACCGGAGAAGTTATTAAAATAATTAAACGCGCTCGAAATTCTTTCGTTTGTCAGATAGATAGTAAAGAAGGAACCCTAACTGCATATCCAGATGATAAAAAAGCATATGCTTCAATCCGTCTTTCTGAAGTTGATCGAGCTAAGGTTTCGATCGGCGACAAAGTTTATGTAAAGATGACTGAATGGACTGATCCAAAAGTAAATCCTGAAGGAACTATTTTGCGGATTTTGGGCAAAAAAGGAAACAATAACGTTGAAATGGAATCTATCGTTTTAGAAAAAGGATTTGAAATTAATTTTCCAGCTGAAGTCGAAGCAGAAGCAGATCAGATAGAGAAAAATAAAGATAAAGATATCGCTATAGAAACTCCCAAACGAACTGATTTTCGAAATACTCTGACTTTTACTATCGACCCATTTGATGCAAAAGATTTCGATGATGCTATTTCTTTTAAAGATTTAAAAAATGGAACATTCGAAATAGGGGTACATATAGCCGATGTATCTCACTATGTCATCCCAGACTCTGCTTTGGATAAAGAAGCTTTAAAAAGAGGTTGCTCTATATATCTTGTCGATCGAACGATTCCCATGCTTCCAGAAGTCCTTTCAAATGATGTCTGTTCTCTAAATCCCCACGAAGATAAACTCACTTTCTCAGCTTGGTTTGTTATGAATGATTCTGGCAAAGTCCTTGATCGAAAGTTTGGTAAAACAATTATAAATTCCAATCATAGATACACTTACGAAGATGCCCAAGAATCCTTAAATTCAAAGTCTGGAGAGTATTACAATGAGCTAAATATACTCAACCAAATCGCCAAAAAACTTCAAAAAGAAAAGTTTGATAAGGGAGCAATAGAATTCGAACAAGAAGAAATTAAATTCAAACTTGATGAAGATGGTAAACCCGTAGGAGTTTATAAAAAAGAAAGACTTGATACCCATAAACTCGTCGAGGAGTACATGCTTTTAGCAAATCGTGAGGTTGCAAAATTTATTTTTGATTCGATCAAAAGTAAGGGTAAAAGAGACACAGGTTCTTTATATCGAATCCACGATACGCCAGACAAGGACAAAATGGCGGATCTTTCAACGTTTGTAAAAGCACTTGGTTATCATCTAAAAACAGATAAGGGGGTCGTAACAGCACAAGATATCAAGTCTCTCCTTAAACAAATTCAAGGTACAGCCCATGAAGCCCTCATCAGTACAGCTATGATACGTTCTATGCAAAAAGCTGTCTATTCAACTAAAAATATTGGCCACTTCGGTTTAGCTTTCGAATTCTACACACATTTTACTTCACCTATTCGACGATATCCAGATCTTTTGATCCAAAGAATTCTTCAGAGGCACCTGCAACATGATAGTTTCGGAGATAAAGAAATCGTCACCTTCCAACATATTGCCGAATCCTCAACAGCGCGAGAAATCGATGCAGCAGGTGCTGAACGTGAATCAAAGAAACTTAAACAGGTTGAGTACATGTCAGATAAAATTGGTCAGGTTTTCGATGGAACTATTTCAGGAGTTTCAGAATATGGAATCTACGTAGAAGAAGTTGAAACACGATCAGAAGGGATGATAAGTATCAGAAATATTGGAAATGACTTCTACATGTTCGACAAAAAGACGTATTCAATACTAGGACAAAAGACCGGTAAGAGATTTACATTAGGAGATACAATACGATTTAAAGTAATGGCAGCAGATTTAGATAAGAAAACTTTGGATTTTATGCCAGCTTAATTATATAAAGCGATAAATTCTATTTCGCCACTTTTACCGCATCTTCAAATTGTATCGAAAGTAGTTTTGATGCTCCATCTCCACCCATTGTCACACCATAGAGCACTCCTGCTCTAGACATCGTTTCTCTATTGTGAGTTATCAAAATAAGTTGCGAGTAGTTTGAAAGATTAGTAATCATCTCCCCATATTTACGTGAATTTGCTTCATCAAGCGCAGCATCTGTTTCATCGAGAATAATAAAAGGCGGTGGATTTACAGAAGAGATAGCAAAAAGAAGTGCAATCGAGGTAAGTGCACGTTCCCCACCAGAAAGCATCATCAGTGCCTTCACTTTTTTTCTGGGTAAGTTCACAGAGATATCTATTCCTTCTTCACCCTCCTCTTCCTCATAATTCTCCTCACCTTCTAAGACTGTAGAAATATCTGTATCCGACTTCCTCCTTCGTTTTTTTTCTCGGATAACACTAAGGTTCGCTGTTCCACCATCAAACATTAATGAAAAATAATTTTGGAACTGAGCATTGATTTTCAAAATACCCTCTTTAAACTCAATATCAATTCTAGCATCCAAGTCAGCAATCAAACCGTGAAGGTTAGTTTTTGATCCTTCCAAATCGCTCAATTCCTTTCCAAGAAAAATATCCCTTTCTTCTACTTCTTTATACTCCTTTAAAATATCGATACTGTTTCCAGCTCCAGAATCTTCGATTCGAGTTTTTATTTTTTCAATTACCTTGATACGTTCGAACTGTGCAGTGCGTGGTTCTTCATTGACAATAAGATCCGCATAATCTACAGCTTCACGTCCCACGATAGAATAGGCTTCTTGCATTTCTCGCTTAAACGCATTTTCTTCAAAAATAAGTTTGTCTTCCGTTGTTTTGATACCGTTTAAAATACCCTGCACTTCATTTTGACGTGCGATAATACGAAATACATTTTTCTCTGCATCTCTATTTGAATCCTTCTCGAGTTCAATCTTTTCCCGCACTACATTATATTTTAATACATAAGACCCTTCGTTTTCATCAAAAAACTTAATAGATTTTTCGAAATCAGATTTTTTAAGGTTAAGAGTATTCAAATCATTTTCAGTCTCCGAAATCAAACTTGAATCTACTTTATTTTTATGAGAAGAAATAAAACCAAAAAGTAGCTTTTTGATCTCATCTATTGTCTGCAAAAGGTCCACTTTTCGAGCTACTTCCTCCACATCTCTCAGATAAACAGTTTTAAATTCATCCCTTGTTTGTTTTTCTTTTTCTTTTGAAATAGTTCTACGACCAGCAGAAATTTCACCCTCGATCTTACCGAGCTCGCGCATGATAGTATCTTTTTCTATACGGATTTTATGTAGCGCACTCTCAATCTCTATTAATTCATTACTTTTTACATCTCTATCTTTCGAATTTTCCAAAATTTTTCTCGCACTTGCGATTTCTATATCAAGTTGTAGTGACTCTTTTTTTAAAGGACCTTTTTCTAAGTCAATTCGACTTTTTTCAGTTTTTATATATGTTTCTTCTCTTTTTAAATATACCTGATATAAAACCTTAAGATCTTCTCGAAGTTCCTCTACTTTTTCAACTTTTTCTACCTGCTTCTTTAAGAATTTTAGATGTGGGGCAATTTCTCGTCTAAGAGATTCCACGGACTTCATATTTTCTTCAGTCTTTTCAAGCTTCCTTTGACTTTCAATTTTTTTATATTGATATGTTTTAAGACCCAGAGCATCTTCAATCATCTCTCTCCGTTCACGAATATTTGCATTCAAAATACGATCCGCTTCACCTTGAGAGATAATGTGGTGTCCTGAAGCTCCAATATGCGCATTAGAAAGAAGTTCTGCAATATCTTTGAGTCTAGCAGATGAGCCATTTATAAAATATTCATTTGAATTATCTCGATGTACGACTCTTTCTATAGAAATCTCATTAAAATCAATGTTGAATATCTTTTTTGAGTTATCAAAGATAACTTTGATGCTAGCACGGTTCACTCTAGCCCCTTCTCCACCACCATTAAATATAAGATCTTCACCACGCTTACCGCGCATAGCTTTTATGGATTGCTCTCCTAGCACAAATCTAAAACCTTCGGCTACATTAGACTTACCAGATCCATTTGGACCTACGATAGCAGAAATAGGAGAATTGAAAGTAAGGGTAACTTTTTTAGCGAAAGACTTGAAGCCAGATATTTCTAGAGACTTAAGATACATATAATCATATTAGCACATATTATATAAAACAAAGC
>JAYTYJ010000062.1:0-1975 GCA_043742445.1 Candidatus Tayloriibacteriota bacterium
GATATTTTATGTTTCTCTTCCTCATATAGTTCATCAATATTTTTTACATTTCTGTGGTCTATTATTGATTTATTAAAATCTAATCGATGGATAGTATCTTTAATTATCTGTCTAGCTCTTTCTCGAGTAAGACTGTATCTTTTACCTATCTCTACTAGTGTAAAACCATACCTAAACAGATTTAAAATATCAAGATTTCGATTTTGTATTTCCTTAGGCTTTATTAATCTGTAACCATTCACATTCTTGTCTTTTGTTATAGTACTTATCAACCCTTGGGCTAATAGATCTTTTTCTTTCTTTTCAAGATCTCTAAATTCTATAATCTTCAGAATTATATCCTTTAAACTGTCATCAATATTTATTTCCTTTTTTTTATTATAAGAATGAATAATTGTTGTATGATCACGTCCGCCAAGTATTTTTGATATAGCTGGAAATGATAAGCCTCCGTATTTCCTTAAAATGTAAACGATTGCATCTCTAACTTCAACAATTTCCTTTTTCCTATTATGTGCAATAATAAGCTCTTTCTCAAGATGAAAATACTCAGCAAAAAAATCCAAAATATTTTCACTATTAATGACCACAGAATCAATTGCTCCGTCTTTTACTGCAGAGCGCTCCTCTTTTTTTACGAGTGAAAAAAGACCGGAAATGAAATTCATAATTAAAATTATTTTCTAAAATTCCTGAAGGACTCTTTAGAAGTAATGGCTTGCAACATTTCAGCAAGTCTAACTATTCGTTCTGGCGGTATTAATCGCCTGAATCTTCTTCTTTCCTTCGCGTCTTGTTGTTCAGAAAAATGGTTTAGAAAGTTAATATAACTACTCCACTGTTCACTAGGTAAGGATTCTTCAATGTCAAAATATTTCACTCCCTCTTGAGCTAGGGAACTAGTATTTGATGACATTTTTGAAATAACGAGATCATCAACGGTAGAAATCTCCTCTCTCATGTCTTCATAGCTATTATTTTTTATAAGATTGAAGAGATAGTTGTAAAAAGATATGAAAACTTCTTTTTTTGGTTCAAGCTCGTTAAGCTTTTGATTTCTTGGATTCTTTTTACCAATTTTTATAGCCTGCAACTTTTTTACTTCGTTCAAAATAACAGTAGGGCTTTTGTCGCTATTTAGAATAGCAAGTAGCTTCTCTCGCTCTACGCCTTTTAACAGATATTTATCATTATCGAAAAATGGCATTGCTTCCCTAAATGGAATGAAGTTTTTTAAATTTGGTAAAATTTTCTTTATGTCATCTTTTTTTGTAAAAATGTTTCTTATCCTATACGATCTACCAAGAAATTCTCTAGTTATATAACTTTTTTGGATAATATCTTTCTGGCCTTCTGCTTTTCCGTATATTTTCCTGTACAGACTATGGGGAGCGACTTCAGAAGTTTCTAATGATTTTTTTAATAGATCTCCTATCTCCCACATGATATATAAAGCCTCAGTCCCACTAATACTCCTGTTAGATTGCTTATAGGAATTGTACAAAGGGGAGATTTCTTTTATTAGGCTTTGTATATTTAGTTGTTCCATGATGACAAGTTTTTACCAACAGCATCTTTTAATAAATCTTCGAAGAGATATATAGATTCCACAAGGCTTTCAAACATTTTTTTATTATACTCTGGTTGTCCCAATTTCATATAATATCTGTCTTTGTAGTGAACAGTAATTTCTCCTGCAAGATATGTTATTAATCTTTGACTCACTTTTGGCTCACCTCCACGGAAATGTTCCATTCTATTTTCAAATTCAGGGTGTTTTCTAAAAATTTCTATAGTGCTGCCAAGTAGACGAGATTTTATCTTTTCTCCTGTTTCAGAATCAATATTTGGCTCAAGATCAGAAATTTTTATATTAAATCCACTCCTCTTTCTCTCTGCTCCTTGTGGTTCCTTGTCTTCAAAAGGGTTGTCACTTTCTTTATCAAGGTTATCATTGCCTCCTAATTGGTCGTTA
>JAYTYJ010000063.1:0-1636 GCA_043742445.1 Candidatus Tayloriibacteriota bacterium
CGTGAACTTTCGTACCCCTTTCGAGATCGAGGATACCTAGTTTTGTCATTATTTCTATATGATCTTTAGGTTCAAAGGTAAAGTTCGGTTTTTCACCCCAGACCTTTATCTCTTTATTTTGAGCATCACTATCACCTTCAGGTACAGAAATGTCTGGCACATTTGGAACACGGAGCATGGCCTCTTGCCAAGCTTTCATAGTTTCTTTTAAAGTTTCTTCTTCTTTTTGCAAAGATTCTTTTACAATCTTCATAGTATCGATCATCTTTTGACGATCTTCGGGACTTGCCATTGGCATCTTTTCGCTAATCTGATTTTGTTCAGCTCTTTTTTTTTCTATAGAAGAGATGATCCCTTTTCTCTTATCATCAAGCATAATAAGCGCATCGATATCAATATTTACATGCTTTTTCTTTGAGCCAGCTTGGACGATATCCTTATTTTCTCGGATAAATTTAATATCTAACATAAAATATATAGTATCAGAGAAATGAAAGTCTGAAAAGATGGATAAGAGACGGCTGAGGCGGATAAAATTCTAATAAAAACTTCATAGAAATTTTATCAAAACTTTATCAGGATTTTATTTCGATTTGATAGACTCTAGAGGTGAATACTAATGATGTATATACAATCGAAGGAGATGATATTCCAAGACAACTTAAAGAAATTCCTCAACCGCCGAAAAAACTTTTTGTATGGGGAAATCTGCCAAAAGAAGGTGCGAAGATTTTATGTATAGTTGGATCTAGAAAATATTCAACATACGGTGAACAAGCTACTTTGCAACTTATTTCAGGACTCAAAGGATACAATATATGCATCGTATCTGGACTAGCACACGGAATAGATACTATCGCACACAAAGCAGCTCTCGATGTTGGGCTCCAAACTATTGCCTTTCCTGGCTCTGGCCTGGATCCCAGTGTTTTGTATCCCAAAAAACATAGAAAACTTTCTGAGGAAATTATCTTTAATGGTGGTGGTCTGATTTCAGAATTTGAAATGACCCATCCAGCATTTTCCTGGACTTTTCCCATGCGAAACCGCCTAATGGCTGGTATTGCCGAATCAGTAATCATAATTGAAGCACGAGAAAAGTCTGGGACACTTATAACGTCCCGTCTTGCACTTGATTACAATAAAAATGTCGGGGCCTTACCAGGCGAGATCACTTCCCCACTTTCAATAGAAACAAATAAATTAATCCGCGAAGGTGCTACACCTATCACTTGTTATGCAGACATTCTAGAGATGTTGGGACTTCAAAGGCCCGAAGAAAATTTCGTCCAAAAGGAACTAACACTAGAGTTAACAGAAAAAGAAAGAAAAATTATTGAATTTCTTCAAATTGAATCTCATACAAGTGAACAACTTATATTAAAATTAAACTGTGGGGCACAAGAGATCAATGGACTTCTCTCTTCTTTAGAAATACAGGGATTAATAAAAAGTTTGGGAGGAAAATTTAAAATTAATTAATGATGATTTTTTTTAATTCACCCTTCCTCAGTCTATAATCTGGAATAGTCTTTTCAACCAAACTCCAAAAATCTTTAGAGTGGTTAAACTGACCCAAATGGCAAAGTTCATGGACTATAATGTAGTCAACCAGTCGTTCTGGAATCATACTCAG
>JAYTYJ010000064.1:0-4308 GCA_043742445.1 Candidatus Tayloriibacteriota bacterium
CTGTTTCAAAATCTTTAAGGTTTTGGAAGGGTAGCGGGTAACGCCCGTCCGCCGTGAGGCGCGAGTTGAGAACAGTGACGAATCCCTTTAGTGGGAGTGAAACGGCAAAATACTTACCTGACTGCAAGGCCGTGCTTTAAAAGTAGTAATACTTTTAAAGAGTGCCGCTAGAGTTTTACTGTAAAGTAAATCCCAGATAAATGATTGTCGCTTACTATAAATGTGTAGTGAGTACAGAACTCGGCTTATAGATATGTTACATCAAAAAACTTCCTTAACAGGGAGTTTTTTGTTTGCTATAATGTATTTTCACATATGAAAAATAGATTAGAAAAAGCTTCATTTATTGTATTGTTGATAACTATAGTCCTTACTCCTATAGTATTTGTCCCGTCTTCCTATGTGTCGCTTGATGTAGTAAAGACAGTAGTTATAACAGGGGGTATCCTGCTTGCAGTCCTTTTATATATCATTTCTTCTTTTAAAGATAAAAATTTCTCTATATTGGTACATCCCTTATTTAAAATATCTAGTGGAATAATTCTTTCATTAATAATTTCTGCATTGATCAGTGATAACATTTGGAAATCTCTTTTCGGTCAAGGTTTTGAAATTGCTACCGTAAGTTTTATTATTGTTTTATTTGTCGGATCACTTTTAACAGTCTATCTTACGAATAAAGATAGAAATAGGATTGTACATGTCTTCGGAGCAATTTTTACTTCCTTTATTATTATCGCGCTATTTCATCTTTCGAGATTAATCCTGGGGTCATCATTTCTAAGTTCCGGTATATTTAATCTAGGTATCTCTACCATGCTTGGTAAATGGAATGATCTTGCTCTGTTTTCTGGAGTTGTTGCTATTTTATCTTATATTACACTACGTTTTGCTCATATAAGTAGATTCCTCAAGGTAATATTAGTCGTACTTGCACTTATTTCAACCGCCTTCATTTTTTTGGTAAATTCTTCAGTTATTTGGGGAGTCGTCTTAGTTACATTTGCTTTTATGGTCTTTGCAGAGTATATGATTTCGCCTGTAATAGGTGTTGGAGTAAAAAATGCGTTTAAAAAAATACCAGTCGTCACTTGCATCATTTTCATCTTCATTACTATAGGTTTCTGGAAGGGTGGTTCTATAGTGGGACCGTCTTTGATGAGGTTAGACATTATTCCAAATGAAGTTTCTTTACCCTGGCAGTTGACTCTTGATATCTCTTCAGAAACAATAAAAGAGTCACCACTTTTTGGAGCTGGGCCAAACAGATTCATGTCTCAATATTTGAAGTTTAAACCTGTCATTGTAAACTCTACGGTATTTTGGATGACAGAGTTTGGTAATGGATTTGGTCTTGTACCTTCTTTTGTGGTTACACAAGGCATCGTCGGCATTATTTTGTGGTTGTCATTGATTATTTATTTTGTTTATACAGGTTTCAAGGCAATAAGAGCTAAAAGTGATGAATTTTCAAAATTTTTTATTGCTTCAACATTTTTTTCCTCACTATTCTTGTGGATAGCTACTCTAGTTTACGTACCTTCACATGCTATTCTTTTCATTACTTTTATATTGAGCGGATTATTTGTAGCGTCTCTTGTTCGTGAAGATCTTATTACTATTAATATTATTGATCAAAATAATAAAACATTTATTCTAAAATTAATTCCGGTAATTTTTATAGTCTTGATCTTTATCATTATTGCTTGGCTTTCGATTTTTATTAAAAAAGAAATTGCACTTAGTTATTTTCAAGCAGGTATTAGTGTTCTCAGTCTTCAAAATAATCAAAGCCTTCTAAAAGCAGAAAGTAATTTTAAAGAAGCTCTTAATATAGATAAGACTGATACTTATTATCAAGCGCTATCAGAGGTGAATCTTTTAAAGATAACAGTGCTGTCACAAGAAATTAAAGCAGAAGTTCAGAAGACAGGAGGAAGTCCAGATCAATCAAAGGTAAGGACAGTAGTCGAGCTTATCGATCAAGCAGTCAAATTTACACAAGAAGGAATTAAAATAGATCCAACAAATTATTATAATTATATCGCTGAAGCACGTATTTCTGAATTAGCACTTTCATTACAAATTCCAAATGCATATGAAAATGCTCGAAATTCATATATAAATGCACTTAAATACAATCCCTACAATCCCTCTATTTATTTGAATATTGCTAGAATTGATGCATCACAAAATAAAATGGATGAGGCTAAAAAAGATATTGTTATGGCTTTGCAGTTAAAACAAAACTACATTGATGCTATATTCCTATTGTCACAGATTCAAGTTGCTCAAGGTCAGATAAAAGAGGCAATTACTTCTGTACAAGCTGCTACTCGTATCAATTCCACAAATCCTTTATTATTCTTCCAACTTGGTTTACTTTACTATAATGATAAAAATTATACCGGTGCTGTAGATGCCTTGAGTCAAGCACTGAAGCTCGATAGACAATACGCAAATGCGCAGTATTTCCTAGGTCTGTCATATGCTCGTCTCTACAAAATAGCAGATGCAATTGTTCAGTTTGAAAATCTGTCAAAGACAAACCCAGACTCTCAAGAGGTGGCGTTGATTCTTTCAAACTTGAGAAGTAATAAAAGTCCGTTTAGTGATGCTAAGCCACCTATTGATAGTAAACCAGAGAAAAGAAGGACTCTACCTATTCCTGTAAATACAAAGTAAAAGTATATGGTTAAAAAGTTTTTAGAGATGATGGGTAAAGAAATAAAAGGACTTCATGAGGCCGCGTATCTTCTAGCTTTTTTTGCTTTTCTTTCTCAGATTCTTGCTCTATTACGTGATAAACTTTTAGCATACAATTTCGGTGCTGGGCATACTCTGGATATATATTATGCTGCATTCAGAATCCCTGACCTTATATTTGTCTCTATTGCTTCTGTGGTCTCTGCTTCCGTACTCGTACCATTTTTTATCGAAAGATTTCATAGTGATGAAGATAAAGGTAAAAAATTTATTGATAGTGTTTTTTCTGCTTTTTTTCTTGTTATCGTTTTAGTCAGTGTAATAATATTTTTCTTCATCCCCAAGCTTCTGATTATATTTCTTCCAGGATTTGCACACGATCTATCTCTACCAGAGCTGATTACTGCTTCAAGAATCTTACTTCTGTCACCAATCTTCCTCGGACTTTCCAACTTCCTATCAAGTATCACTCAAATGCATAAGAGATTTTTAGTATATGCTTTGAGTCCTATTCTCTATAACGTCGGAATTATTTTTGGAATTATAATTCTTCACCCCATTATTGGCCTCTACGGGCTCATTTGGGGGGTTGTTATAGGAGCATTCCTTCATATGCTTATACAGATACCTTTTATCATGCACAAAGACACATTTCCTCGATTGTATTTAAATTTCTCGTGGGCTGATATACGAAAAGTTATTTTTATTTCATTACCGAGAACTGTAACTTTATCTTCAAATCAATTAGCTTCGTTCTTCCTTATATCACTTGCTTCATTTATGAGTGGAGGTTCTATATCGATATTTAGTCTAGCTTTTAATCTCCAGTCAGTCCCACTTTCAATAATAGGTGTAAGTTATTCATCAGCAATCTTTCCAACCTTATCTCGCTTTTTTGCGGAAAAAAATAGAAAGGAATTTCTTGAGAAAATGATAGATTCAGCTCGGCACATTATTTTCTGGTCTATACCTATCACTATTTTGTTTGTAGTACTCCGGGCTCAAATAGTCAGAACTATTTATGGAGCGGGGAATTTTAGTTGGGAAGATACACGATTGACGGCAGCTACTCTTTCGATTTTTATTCTGTCTGTTGTTGGGCAAAGCCTTATACTTCTTTTTGTTAGAGCTTATTACGCAGAAGGAAAAACAAAAAAGCCTTTGTTGGTCAACATTGTTTCATCTGCAGTCATCGTTATATTAGGATATGTTTTTACTAAGATATTTTTCATATTTCCAATATGTAGGTATTTCCTCGAGGACTTGTTCAAAGTTTCTGGACTGGTTGGTACGAGTGTCCTCGTACTTCCTTTGGCATATTCGATAGGTGTTCTTTTAAACACCTATCTTCATTGGTATATGTTCGAAAAAGATTATCCAGGATTCACTCGACCAGTCATAGTTACTCTTTTTCAGAGTTTTTCGGCATCCATTATTATGGGTTATGTAACATTTGTCTCTCTCCGTTTTTTTAATATTTTTTTCCCACTTACTAAAGCTTGGAATGTCTTCTTACAAGGATTTTTAGCCGGAATTGTTGGTATTGTTGTTGGGATACTTATACTTCTCATTCTAAAAAACAGAGAGATTCAAGAGGTGTGG
>JAYTYJ010000065.1:0-4603 GCA_043742445.1 Candidatus Tayloriibacteriota bacterium
AATATTGTTGCAACAAATGCTACATTAACTAACGCCACTAGTTCAAACTTAGTTCTTGAAAATGTAAGTGCAGGTGGGCCTAACTTTACAATTAAAAGCTCCGGCACAGACGGTGGGCAAATACAATGGCTAAATGGTGCGGCACGACAATGGAATATCGACCAGACAGGAACAGACTTAAGATTCTATACTGAAAACCCTGATGATACAGCTGGTCTTGTAAGAGTAAATTTTGCTGAGAATGGAGATATTACTGCCAACGGGATAAGTACTATTAACGCGACTTCGGCAAACTCCACATCTACAAACTTGTTTGCAAATCTATTGTCATCTTTGAATTTGATATTTACAAATGCTTCTGGTACCAGCGCTACAATTACCAATGCAACAGTCACAAATATTTATGCAGTTGGAGGCAATAACAACCTTGGGACAACTACAATGTATGGCTCTTTGATACCGTCTGCCTCTACGACTTGGCATACTTTAGGGACACTCGCAAACCCTTGGGCAGAATTGTATGTCTCATCTTCCTCTGTATTTATTGGCAAGAACAAAATATCAAATTTGAATGGTGTACTAAGTTGGGGAGGAACTGGGATTAGCTTTGCTTCTTCGACCCCAAATTCTACTTCTACTTTCGGGATAGTAAATGCTTCAACTACTCTGTCAGACAAATTGCTAGTAAATACAGCAACTATGACCAGTGCAACAAGTACAAATTTGTTTGCAAGTTTGTTTAGATCATTAAATGCAACAATAGACAGTCTAACCTCATATACTGTAAATACGGGAGTACTTAATGCTACTTCTTCTGTGAACACTTTGGTATTGAATGCTTCAACTACAAATGCATCTACATCAAATATTATCAATTTGTTTGCAACCAATGCAACAATTACCACTCTGCATGCAGTAGGATTTTCAACTACTACCAAACAAAGTATTGAAAATATTGGAATTGCGACTACTACAAATACATTATCTTTCAATAGTATTACAAATATTCTCACTAGTATTGTAAATGGTAAAAGTACAACAACATCTCTTACAGCACTTGCACCAAAATCTGGGACAAATAGTTATAATATAATAAAAGGAACCACCCAATCCAGGAATTCAGCAATACTAGTAGACGATAATCAGCTTACGTTCCCAATAGCTGCAAATGAAAAATGGTTTATACAAGTAAAATATGAAATATCTCAAACGCCAGCAGGTATCACACCAGCAAAAGTACAAGTGGCTTTAAAAAATACCTCCACAGGAGCTACATGTAATTATTCTGTAGAAAATATTGAAAACGTAAATTCAACTTCAACTTGTGGTACTGGAATTATTACAGGGACTCCTGTAAATACTGCATTTGGCTTTGGATTAACTCACGACACAGGTTCACTTAGTGGTATTGTGACTTCTGGCAATGGATCTGGTAGTGTTACTTTCCAATTTGCTAAAGAAAATGCAGCAGGAATAGATGTGACAAACCAAGCCGGCTCACAATTAATCGCTTTTAGAATCGATGGTGCAGACTTGGCGGAAGTATATTTTGCAAAAGATAATACAGTCGAAGAAGGAGACGTGGTGGCTCTTGATGGCACAGGCGTTTCGCAAGTTATGAAGGCGTCTAAAAAATATCAAAAAAATGTTTTGGGAATTATTTCTACAAAGCCAGGAATGGTTATGGGGACAGTTGATGGTGAAGGCAAGGCAGTGATTGTAGGACTTGCTGGGCGAGTACTAGTAAAGGCGACAAATAAAAATGGAGAAATCAAAGCTGGAGACTTCTTGACAGCCTCAGATATTCCAGGGTTTGCTATGAAAGCAACTGGTGCAGGACAAGTAATAGGTCAAGCCCTAACAGATTTGGTCGTCGACACAAATGGTAATGGCAAAGTGATGGTATTTATTAAAAATACTTACCACGATGGCAATAGCGACGACGATACAGAATCGACGATAGCAGACAAATTTACAGCTATAGTAAAAAATACTTTTGAAAAACTTTCAGAAGTCACACTAAATATGTCTTTGTGGGTAAATGAAGCCAAGGCAAATATTGTAAGTGCAAATGTCATTAATGGGAATAAAGTTGTTGTGCAAGAGCTTTGTGTAGGTTCTACTTGCTTCAAAGAAGATGAAATGAAGGAGTTTAGAAACTATCTTGATTCTAAAAAACCAGTAAATATTCCAGTTGTAAAAGAAATACCTAAAGATGTAGTGAGGGAAATAATTCCAATAACAGAAACTTCAACGGCTTCTACAACTACAGAAACAAGAGAAATAAGTGTTGCAACTACAACAGAGCAAAAATAAACTGAATAAAAACAAAAGTTATCCCCAGAGAAATTTGTGGGATTTTTTGTTTTGTGCAATACTTTAAATTGGTTCGAGAGTCAAAACTTCAGTTATGAAAAAAATACAACTCAGTAAAATAGCTTTAAGTATATATTTTTCAGTGCATTTCTTTGTAAATTTTAATCTTGCTTTTGCACAGAATGATGGAAACCAAAATTATGACTTTTTCGCCACCATGTCTGTGCGTGTGTATTGTACTTTTGCAGTATTTTTACCAGGTGCCGATGCTGACAAGCAGAACTGCAAGACAGATTTGGTGTTATATGGTGCAGATGAGAAAGTTTTTTCAAACCCTGCTCCTAGCTATGCTACAACAACAGTTACGACAGAAAGAATAATTTATGAGAAACCAATAAAAAATGAAACAAATATTGTTTATATTCCAGGTCCAAAAGGTGACAAGGGAGATAAAGGAGAATTTTCTACGGTTAGTCAAAATGGTTTGACCCTATCTTCTAATTTTCTAATTCCTCAGCTTACTAGCGGGGCACAGTTTAGCGGTTTTGGCGGTAGTCTGGGTGTTGCAGGAGCGACAGGTGCAACTGGTACAGTAGGGACCGTAGGAGCGACAGGAACAAGCGTAGTAAATATTTTAAGTAATATACCAAACGTTTTCACTTTTTATTTTTCAGATGGAGCAAGTAGCACAGTTTCTCTGCTATTTGCAACATCTACAAATCTTGCAAATGCGACAATAACTAACGCAACTATTGGCAACTCTACTTCCACTACAATTTTTACAAATATTTTGACTTCTTTAAATGGTGGTATCGATAATATAATTGCACAAAATGCTACTTTTACAAATTCAATATTTTCCAATATAAGTAGCACCAATTCTACACTTACAAATGCGACTATTACCAACTTGATAGCTAGCAATTTATTTCTGACTGGGCCAGATGCCACGGTCCAACTTGAAACCAAAGATTGGGCTTCTTTGGGTGACAGTAATTTAAAGCCAAACTATTTTGCCACGGGAAATTATAACAAAAACTTTTTTAGTAGTGGAGATGGCAATCAAAACCATTTTGGAAATGGCGATGGTGTAGATAATTATTTTGGTGAAGGTTTAAACTCACATAATTATTTTGGCCTGGACTCTAGTTCTAACAATGTATTTGCTGGTAATACAGAGTTTACAGGAGTGATAAATTTTGGCGGTAGTGGTACGGATAATGTATACATAGGAAATATTGCAAATACTACAAATATTGGCTCTGGAATAATAAATATTGGGACAGGAGATTCATCGGTTGTAAATGTTGGGAATTCTGTATCTAAGTCTGAAATGGTTGTAAATGCAAGCTCAACTTTTACAAAACATTTTGCAGTAAATTGCGTGCAAAGTATTGATGGGGCATCTTTATTTGGCACATGCCCATCAGACATTTCTCTGAAAGAGAATATCCAGGATATTGCCACTAGTACTTTATTAAATAAAATTTCTAAGTTAAGATTTGTTACATATTCATGGAATGATATAGCAAACAAGCTTTATGGTAAAAATAAAGATACTATTGTAACTGGAGTCTTAGCACAAAATATAGAAGAACAGTTTTCTAATCTGGTTACAGTAAATAAAGAAGGCTATAAACAGGTTAATTTTTCTAGTCTGCAGTGGTACTTATTTGCGGCAATTAAAGAGCTTAATAACAAAGTTGACTATACAAACAATAAAGTAATAACTTTCGTAGACGTTGTTGTGAATAAAATAACAGCAAAAATTGTGCAGACCGACAAACTTTGTATAAAAGAAACTTGTATAGATGAAAAAGATCTGCAAGATTTTTTGAAATACAAACAAGAAAGTGAAAGTGTTCCAAGTACCTCTTTTAGTAAAGAGGGGGGCAGCGCCATACCTATAAGCAACACCCCCGTAGTTACAAGTACTGAGATTCTACCGATAAAAGCTACTTTCACAGCTGCTACTGACAAGCCCATAGCTACAGATCTACAAATTGCGTCTACAACCGAGCCAGTCGCAACTTCCACAACTCAATAATTTTGTTTGCAAAAAGGGTGGTTTAATGTTAAAATTTAGAAACAATCTTTAACAAGAAGATTGGCGTAAACATTCCGCGGTAGCTCAGCTGGTAGAGCAACTCCCTGTTAAGGAGTGGGTCCTAGGTTCGAGCCCTAGCCGCGGAGCAAATAATAAAAACAGTACAGAATTTCAAGTACTGTTTTTATTATTTGGTAGAGTTATACACATTTTTGTGACTGAAAAAAGCTATTTTTAGTC
>JAYTYJ010000066.1:0-4820 GCA_043742445.1 Candidatus Tayloriibacteriota bacterium
TATCGCGGCAATGGTGTTCTAAATCAGTTTCTGTCGTCGTTATCATTATATTTCGGTGCTCCCAAACATTTACAAATATCACAATCCGAAATATGTAATTTCATGAAGCCGGTCCTGATGTTTTGACCGCATAGACTCATAGAGCAGCAAGGCTCTAGATGTTTGTATCCTTTTGGCTTTTGATGGCAGCCACAAAAGCAGATATATCCAATTGGAATGAATTCAGAAAGATCACTAATCATAAAGACTCCTTACGATACTATACGTCTAAAGCTTTTTTGATTCAAGCTACCACCCTTTCACTTCTAATGCTTTTTCGGCCGCCTTTTGTTCAGCTTCTTGTTTCGATAGTCCGGAACCTGTAGCTACTTGAACATCTCCAATAAATACCGCCAATGTAAATGACTTATTATGATCGGGTCCGGTTTCTTTCATAGTCTTATAAGACGGAGTATGACCAGTTACTTCCTGTGATTTTTCTTGGAAACGACTCTTGGCATCCAACCATGTTTTATTTTTAATTATTTCTTCTATATCTAAAATCTCCATAAGTTGTGAAGATATGAAGTTGGCGGCACTATCATAGCCTTTATCTAGATAAACAGCACCAATTATAGCTTCGATAGTATCTGCGTGAATGATAGACCTAGCGCGTCCTATATCTTTTGATTCACCTTTCGACAATAACAGATATTTATCGACTCCAATATGCAATGCAACTTTTGCTAAACTATTTGTATTTACCAAGGCTGATCTATATGAAGTCAGATCACCCTCATCTTTATCTGGATATTTTCTATACAAAAAACTCGTAACGACAAGTTCTAAAACTGCATCACCTAGAAATTCTAACCTCTCATTATGTTCTAAACCAGCTTTTTTATTTTCATTTAGATACGATCTGTGGGTACATGCACGCTTAAGAAGGCTAATATCATTAAATGTAACGTTAATTTCTTTAGAAAATTGAATAAAATCTGGCATATTATTTCTTCTGACTAAGAATCGTCACTGCTTTTGTGACAATAGGTACTATGTCATTATAAAAATTAAGGTCTAAAATGTCACTTAATTTAAACCATTTTCCATCATCAAGTCCTGGTTTTTCAGCAAGTTTAATATCCACAAATTGTGACTCAGCCAAAAAATAATGAACTTGTTTTCTGATTTTACCAAGTTCTGGATCCGATGCGATGTACTCATTATTCCCCAGATCTTCAACAATCTTTATATCTAGTCCCAGCTCTTCTTTTACTTTGTTTACAGTACCTTCACGTATGTCACCTGTAGGAATTTTACCTTTTGAAAGTGTCCAATGACCGAAAATATCATGTACAAATGCCATATAAATAGCATTGCCATCTCGCGCGTACACAACAGCACCGCCAAGATTTTGAATCGGCATTTGTTCGTAAGGTATATCTTCAATTCTCTTCTTTTTTTTAGGAGATGAATCTTTTCCAGGTTCACCAAGTTCCTTATAGACAGAACCAAGTACCCCGTTTACAAATTTTCCACTATTCTCGCCACCAAAACTTTTTGCCAATTCGATGGCTTCATTAATCGCAACCTTTGCTGGAACTTCTTTTCTATCAGAAAAAAGAAGTTCGTAAAGTCCTATACGTAGAATGTTTCTATCAATTATTGAAATTTTATCTAAAGGCCAATCAGGTGCAGCTTTGACGATAATCGTATCTAAATCCTCCTTCTTTGAAATAACATTTTGAGTTAGTTCTTCTATAAAATTATTATCGCCCATTCCTGGAGCAAATTCGAGAGCAATACGAGAAATGGTATCTTTGATTCCTTCAGTGTGTCGGCCTCTGAAATCCCACTCGAAGAGTGTTTGGAGTGCTACTGACCTTGATAAATGTCGATTTGCCATTTTTTTAAAGAACGTCTCTACCCTACTTTATTTTGCAACCACTTCTTTCTTTTTATTTTTTTCTACTTTCTTAGCTACTAATGCTGTCATATCTATAATCTTTCTCCCTCTATAAGTACCGCATTTTTCACACATAGTGTGTCGGAGATGCATTGCTCCACAGTTAACACATTTAGAAAGACGTACATCTACTAAAGCGTGATGTGATCTTCTGTTATCCCGGTGAGCCCGGTTCGCTCGCATTCGATTTACCATAGTCGCTATACTATAGCATAGGTATAAAAAAATGCAAAAGAAAAGAACACAATGTGAGTATTCTTCACTATGTGTTCTTTTCTTTTTTATAGTTAAACTCGTGTAACTCCAACTGCTGCTGGCCCTTTTTCTCCGTCTACGACTTCGAAAGAAAGAGTATCCCCTTCTCGCAATTCTTCGTAAGTAACACCTCTAAGTTCCTTTGAGTGGAAGAAGAGATCCTTAGCTTCGCCGTCGCGAGTAATGAATCCGAATCCCTTAGGTGTAAGAGTCTTGATTTTTCCTGTTGCCATTGATTTTTTAAATTAAATAATTAATGTATTGAAAACGTCGACTCTGTTCCATTTTTCATACCGACTTAGTATAACTCAATTTGGCAGTAAAGCAATACTAGATCTGATCACCCTTAGTGGATGAGGCTTCTAGATCTTGTGTATTAAAAAGTCCTGAATCTGTAGTACCAGTACTTGATGCAATATAATCATTTGTTTTGTCTTGCGTAATAACTACTGGTTCCGGAGCATTATTTTTGACGAATAATTGAACTTTAGTTGCTACAAAAAAAGCTACGACTAGTAGTATTACCGTTAAGATATTTTTTTGCATAGTTTTTCTATTTAGACTTTTTTACAGCAAGTCTTGCACGCTTAATAGCTAAACGCTTCTTTGTTTTCTTTGAGCGAGAAGTTTTATTCGGATGATTTGTTCTGATATTTGACATAAAAAGATTATAGCACAGTAACTCCTTCACGCAAATATGATTTATTTTCAACATAGCATGTATCACAGCATAAGATTTTTTTAGAAGGTCTGGTACGATCATCAGAGTAATATTTTTCTGCAATTCTATTACAAGAAAAACATTTCGAAACAATCACTTTGTTCTCTATTCTAACAACATCAGTAGTCAATCGATTGTCGAAAACAAATAATGTCCCTTTAAAGTTTTTACCTGGGTATTCCTTCATATAGGTATGGATTCCATCTTTAAGTTGATAGAGATCAGTAAAGCCTTCCTTTTTAAGGAGACAGGTGGCTTTTTCACATCTTATACCGCCCGTGCACACAGTCACAACTTTTTTATTTTTAATACTTTTTAATTCTTTAATCTTATCTGGCAAATCTCTAAAATTAGATAGTTTCGGATCGACTGTTTTCTCAAACCGTCCACTAGCGATCTCATAGTCATTCCTTAAATCAAGGACAATAAAATCTTCACCATTTTCATACCAAGTTTCTAGTTCTGTAGCAGAAAGTTCTGTAGCAGTTTCATTTTTAATATCAAAAGAACCAGCGCCCAATGTTACAACCTCGTCTCTTACTTTGACTTTTAATTTTGGAAAAGCCACTCCAGTACCCTCACTTTCTTTAAAAGAAATATTCGCAAAAAGTGGCTCTTTTTTAAGAAAAGCTTTATATTCTTCTATATTTTCTCTAGTACCTTCAAGAGTTCCATTTATCCCTTCGTGAGCGACGATAACACGTCCACGTAATTTAAGTTCTATGCATTTTTTTTTATGAGACATTACAAATTCTTTATGATCTGCAATGTAAACAAACTTATAAAATAAAATTATTACGAAATTTTCTTGCATAAGTGTTGACAGACTATCATCAATCTATCTTTTCTACAACAATTTACTTGCATTTGTATTCTTTCTTTTAATAAAGTATTGAATTATGGTAAAAATTAGACCTAAGATTATAGAAAAAGTTATTAACTCGGAAGAAATATCTACTAATTTTACATCAAAGAACTTTACCAGAAAAGATATTTTAAATATAGCAAATAGTAAAATAATTTCGAATACAAGAGTTATAAAGATTTCTCGAATCTGTGATCTTTCAAAAGATCCTCGGTACGCTATCGTAGAGAAAATAAAGAAAATAAATCCAGTGACAATAAACATAAGAATTATGAGAAGGTTTGAAGTCTCGATTGGAATATACCTCTGACTAAAATAATAAACTAAAGTTATGACAATCGCTTGCAGTAGAGAAGAATAAATAACAAATGGTAATAACTTTTTAATAAAAGGTTTATCGTCCATTACAGAAACTTTATTTGTAGGAAAAAGTGTCCAGTAAGAAATCAAAATTCCAGGAATGCCGACAGTGAAATAATTAATCAAAGTAATGTTAAGTGGCGAAAGTGGAAATGGATGACCGAGCAGACTCACAAGTATAAAAAAGAAAAGCCCAGAGAAAGCTGGATATAGAAATATACAAGCTACAATTTCTGCATTTTTAATAATACTATCAGCCATTTGCACGCCACATGGAAGGGCTGTAAAGCTATTATTCATAAGCACAACTGAAGAAACCTGTCGTGCAGCTTGAGATCCCTCAAACATTGCTATACCCAGATCAGATTTCTTCAATGCCAAAGTATCATTTGCACCATCGCCAACCATAGCCGTAAATCCTGTCTTTTTTAAGGATTCAATAATCTTTCCCTTTTGTTCTGGTAGTGTACGAGCAAAGATAGAATAATCCTTTGCCTTTGTCATAAAATCTTCATCTGACCACTGTTTCATTTCAACACCAGTAATCAGTTTATTGCAATTTTCTACGCCAGCCGAAAGAGCAATAGAACGAACTGTTTCAGGACTGTCTCCAGATATAATGTATAGACGAACTCCCCTTTTTTGAAAAAAATCTATGGCCTCTTTTATTCCTG
>JAYTYJ010000067.1:0-2039 GCA_043742445.1 Candidatus Tayloriibacteriota bacterium
AGATCCACCGGCCAACATTCCTAGGAGAGATGTGGAAAGAGGAATGTCTGTTATTCTAGCTAAAAGAAAACCCATAGCAAGACTCAACCCTAAGGTCCCTAATGAAATTATAATAATAGGTACAAAATTTGTTATGATTTCTGTGATTGACGAAGGAGAAAAATATGCACCAAGCACAACACCTGTAACAGCTAATGAAGCATCAAAAGCAATTCTTGGGAAAACAGCCTTTTTTTGAAAGTTGAAAAGTGCGACAACGATTCCCACTATCACTCCACCAAAAAAGTGGGACCCAGGAAGACCAAAAAACTCAACCAAAGTTCCAAGTAAAAAGGCTGAAGTTATAATTAAAACCCATCTGAATATAAAGTATTTTTTTATAAATGAAGACATATCTTACAAAGATTAAATTTTTTGAAAACCAACTATAGACTAGTCTGTCTGTACACTGTTACGACGTAGCCTAACCCAAAACTATTACATTTAAAAAATGTTTTTCATGACTCCATCATTAAAGTTGGAGGCCTTTTAACTATTAAATTTTCTTCCCCATTTTATGTTTGACCACAGTCGTTCGTGACTATAATAGAGAATAGTACTATAAAAATTGACGAAAACCACAATTCCCGCTGTTTCTATAACATTGTTTGTAAAGTAGTATGCGACTATTGTGTCGGCAGTCATGCTAATCATTCTATAGCTGATAGATTTGATAATCGAGCGGCTATGTTTTTCGTGCGGGTTAAGTCTCATATAATTATTGAGTAAATTATAACACTAAAAAAATAATTCTAGACCGAAAGCTTGGGATAGTGAAGATAAAAAATGAAGAGTCAAACAACCAACAAAACTAAAAATCTTTAACTTACCCTCGAAAAAAGAGAAGCAAGCTGATTCTATAGTAAAACTCACGGTAGTGTATTTTTCTATTGCAATTTTATTTGTCAAAAAAAGACATAAACTTCATCGGGTCTACAGATACACCATTTAGACGTAAGGTTAAGTGGAGATGAGGTCCAAGAGCATATCCTGTCTGTCCACTTAAGCCAATTAGTTCTCCTTGTTCAATTACCTGACCTGCCTTAACATCTAGTTTTGATAAATGCATATAGAACGTCATAAGACTAAGTCCGTGATCAATAACAACCATATTTCCATAAATAGGACTTTTTCTAGCGATTCGCACAACTCCTCTGTTCATGGCATATATAGGTGTTTTTTCTTTAGCCTTAAAATCTGTTCCTTTATGAGAGATACTGTACTCCCCAGTCTTCCGACTGTATCCATAAGAATCTACTACAATAGGGTTAACTACGGGAAAGATAAAATCATTAGTCCATAATTTTTTATCATTAGTCATAATTTTTTCCAAAAGCAAATTTTCCTTTTCTAGTGTGGTAGTAAGTTTCTTTTGGCTAAGCTTTGTGTTACCCCCCATTTTTTTAGGTATACCAAGAGGCGCAACAATAAGTTCTCTTTTCTCCACAAGTATAGATTCTTCTAATTTTTGGTTATTCGTAAGTGTAATTGTGAGGGGGTGCTCGCCGACTTTTTCCTTCAGGTCAGTACCGATAAAAATTGTCGGCTTTGATTGATACATGAATATATTCATTTGTTTGTTATCAAACATCACATTTTTTATTTCCGAGAGAGAGGTTATGTTTTCTAAAGTCACCATTATCGGCTCACCTTGGATATGAGACCCTTGTCTAATTGTAATACTAGGTGAAATTGTCTCGGCTTCTGTATAAAGCAAAGAAGGCAACAGTATAAGCAGTAAAGTTAGGAGTATTCTTTTCATTAGCTTAGTATACTCCTAAATAAACTAGGCTTTTTTCAACAGCTTACTTTGCAGCCAAGTTCGCATTTTTTTATCTTGCTTATATACAAAATACGCCGATAGTATAATTATGACTTCAAAAGTAAAAGCGACAGTAGTTCCATTAAAACCAATAGTTCGTGTGAAATATTTTATGAAGATATTCCCAATAGTTTGATGCATTAAGTAGAGCGGGTAGGTCAGACCTCCGATTATAATG
>JAYTYJ010000068.1:0-1766 GCA_043742445.1 Candidatus Tayloriibacteriota bacterium
CACAACAAGAGTATCTATAGACAGAACTGCAGGAAATGTGGCGGCTACAGTTTACTATGACTCGGTTGGAAACTATGTAGTTGTAAATGATACGACAAAAGCAGTTGTACAGGTAACCGACCGAGCAAAAGTTGCTATAAGTAAATGGTTTCCTGATTCAGACATAGTAAATCCTTATTTACCTTACACACCAATTAAATAATTTATGGAAGAAATAAAGCAATTTATAAGTTCTAATCGTATTTCAGAAGATTCAACTCTTATTAGAAGAAATGCAGTCTTAAGTCTGCTAGAACTTTGTAAAAAAAACAATGTCGGCGTATGGAGTTTTACTGGTTACAAACTTGTTAATAGTGATAAAAATATGGATGATTTTTACAGAAATTATTCCGATTCAGACTCGTTGGAATCTCTTGAATTAGCTTCCAGTTTTTTTGAAAATCACATAGATGAAGATATTGGGTACTTAATAGTGTTAAAAGATAATTCAGATTCTCATGTTGAAGAGATAAAAAAGTTCATTCACCGTAACAGTATTTATGGGTATAATATGAAATTAATATATAAAGATGATTTCTTAAAACTGTTAGAAAAAATAGAAAATAGTAAAGCAGAAATACTTGGTTTTGATGTATTCCACTTGTTGGGTAACGGTAATGTTAGACCTGATGCAAAACTGACCGTAGATTTATCAACTGGCAATAAAGAAGAAAAAGATAAAAAGATAAAAAACTACCTTGAACTAAATGATTACAAAAATATTGGCTTTGAGGTCTACCTTAAATAGTAAAAAAACAAAACTACACCAGCGATGGTGTTTTTTGTTTGATTCAGTGAGTTGAAGTGTTTCTTTTTGAAAAAAGGGGCATGGGTCAGCAAAGGCACACTCCCCATAAGGGGTTGTTAAGTTTCTTGAGTAAGACAAAAAGTATAGGTTCTTGGCTGAGACCTAGACTTTAGTTGAAAACATAGACAAATCTGGTATATATCTCACGTTTTTACTTGATATTTCAGTTCTGACATCGTATACTACGGTGCACCAAGTCGTGATAGCACGGAAAAATCTAGTAAATCTGAATCTATGTAAGACTGGATAATATATGCGCCAATTAGAATGTTTTCTGTTAGTTTCTTGATGGCTTTTAGTAAGGTTCTTAAAAATTAAAGCTTTAGAACGACCCTGCGAGATTGAAAATTGGCATAAGTACTGAGACAAGAAGCAGTCCCACTCCAAGACCAAGCGAGACTATCATAACTGGCTCGATAAGACCTACCATACTATCTATGGTATTTGAAAGTTCTCGTTGGTAGAATTTAGAAATATTTCCCATTAGCTTAGAGGTTTCCCCTGTTTCTTCTCCCACACGAAGCATCTGAGTCAAAATGTTTGGAATAAGTTCCTTTTGTTTGGCAAACGAGGATGAAAAAGAAATGCCAGCTTTTACATCTGTTAAAGAATCTAAAAGAATTTTCTTATAGTGAACATTACCCACCACATCACTTGTTATTTGGATTGCCTTTGTCAGAATTATTCCAGAACTCAAAAGAGTTTGTATGTTGTCAGCAATGCGTGTTACATATAACATTTTATAAACGTTTTTAACAATAGGGGTTTTTATTTTTAAAGTATCAAAAAACTCTTGCCAACTATCTGTACCTGAAAAACTGACATATGCATATATACCAAATGTTGCAAAAACTAACACAAAATAGATTCCATAATTTACTAAAAAATTAGAAATTCCTAGTACAACCTGGGTGAGTAC
>JAYTYJ010000069.1:0-3874 GCA_043742445.1 Candidatus Tayloriibacteriota bacterium
GGTAGAGAAACTTCTATAGGGTAATCATCTTTATCTACATACCAGTAACTCGCTCCGGTCACCTTTCTTTTTTGAAGATTTTTAAGTAAAAGCTGGTAGATCGGTAACTGCAAAGAGTCATCATTTTCTTCATGCTTACCAGTTTTAAAATCTAGAATATGTAGACTGTTATCTTCAGGTTTCCAGATGAGCCAATCTATCTTTCCACAAAGAATAATATTTTCATCTTCTGATAAATAATAATTAGGCGGCAAGCCACTTGGATCATCTTTTATGGTTACGGTCTTTTTCTGTAATGGTTCTTTGTGCTTGATTACTCTTTCGATCATTAACCTCGCACGCTCTTTGGTCTCCGATTCTTCAGCTTCAGAATGAAATCCTCCTTTCTTTCCACTAACTTTTTCCCATGCTTTTTCTAAATGAGACGAAAAATTTTGGTTAAAACGTTCTTCGGTTTTGAAATCCGCTAGACCTTCGAGGACTTCATGCACAGCAACTCCTAATGCCAGTGCGGGGTTGACGAGGTTTATTTTTCTATTAGTTTTGGGATCTTTATACACATTGTGCAAAAAATAAGCCCTAGGACATTTCAAAAAATCACCCATTGATGAATGGGAAACCCACGTCGCTTTATATGGATCTTTGGCCATTATTACATTTAGATGAACTTACTTACTTGGATTAGCCGTAACTGTCACTTTATTCATTACTATCTTTTCTACAGGACGATCGTTTGCACCTATTGCACTATTTGCAACAGCATCAACAATGTCTAGACCTAAAATAACTTTACCGAAAATTGTATAACTATGGGGTAATCCATAATCAGCATGCATGATAAAGAATTGACTACCGTTTGTATTTGGACCAGCATTCGCCATAGCCACAGTTCCTCGAGCATAACCTGCTTTATATGATTCAGTGTCTGGATTTAACTCATCAGCAAATTTATATCCAGGTCCACCCATTCCTGTGCCTGTAGGATCACCACCTTGAATCATGAAGCCTTTTATAACACGATGAAAAATGACCCCATTATAAAATCCCTTATTTGCTAATTCGATAAAGTTAGCAACAGTCTTCGGTGCATCACTATCATAAGTTTCAAAGACGATTTTCCCTTTATTTGTTTCTATTGTTACGGTATTCATAAAATTTTTTGTATTGGTGGTGCTAGCTGTTAATGGTGCCACACTCTCCTTTGGCCATACATAATAAATTCCTGCTAAAATAATAATCAAAATAATTATACTATATACTTTATTCATATTATAGATTATATATTTCTTTGACCTCCTTTACAACTTTTTCTATAGCATCAGATAAAGGCATATGTAACCTGACACCGGCAGCTGCTTTATGACCTCCTCCACCTAAAGCTTTTGCAATCTTCGAGACGTCACATTTCTCTATATCACGTGTTCGGAAACTTACCTTTACCATTCCGAGATCTTCCTCAATCAAAGTTGCTGAGATATCTATACCTATAACAGATTTTATTTTATTTGAAATGTAGCCAGTAAATACATCCTGTTCTTCAATACCATTTTTTATAAGATCTGCATAACTAACAGCTACTATAGCTAATTTTTCATTATAAAATGTTTTGAGTGAAGAAAGAGCTAGACTTTCAAAAATCAAAGCCTCTTTTCTATTACTATTTTCCATTACGTGAATAGTCTTTCTATAATCAGGTGCAACAACAGCTAGCTCATACGCAGTCTTAAGTGTCTTTACACCTTCACCGTATCGAAACCCTCCAGTGTCAGTATACATCCCCATAAAAAGATTAAGAGCAATATCGTGAGTTATTTTAATATCTAACTCTTTGAACAAATCATACAAAAGCTCAGCAGTTGAAGAATATTTTGGTTCTATATAATCGATTTTTCCAAATCTTTTATTACTCACATGGTGATCAATATTGATAGTCATGAGTGAATCGGGAAAGACTACTTTGTCATTCCCCAATACCATCTCCATACCTCCACTATCGAGTAGTATACATAGATCAAAATAGTGTAAATCAATTTCTGAGAAACTTTTTTGAACTATTTCTTCAACACACGGAAAAGCAAAGGCTTTCGGTATATCACTAAAGCCTTTTATTAAGGTCACTTTTTTACCTAATTGCTCGAGAGCGATTTTCATAGCCAAAGCAGATCCTACACTATCTGGATCTGGGGATACATGGCAATGCAAAAGAATATGATTTGCTTTTTTTATTTCATCTTGAAGCTGTACAGCGAATTCTTTCATACTATTTTTTACTATTTAAATATAATCGGAATAATAATAGAATCATCATTTTCTGGCAAACCGGAAGGGTTATCTCTTCTAAGAATGATGGTTCCTTTTGAACCTTTTATATAATTATCAAATTGAAGGCTACCTGCGAACTTGACGAATTCTGTAGTTGTCCATGAGCCTTGAGCGGTGGCATGTCCTTCGGCGATTGTATTCCCGTATGAATCAATAAGCACAATTGGGAAACTTCCTTCAAAGAACCACTGGCCTCTAGCTCGACCAGCGACTGTAAGTGGTGAGGATATTTCTGCATCTTTTATAGGAGATGCTACCACAATAATATTTTTGGCATCAGAAGGTTTAATATCGATGACTGAATTATCAAAAAAGCCAGAAAAGAATAGCGCGATTGCCACCACAATTGCTATAAAGAAAATAATAAAAAGAGTCCTTTTCATTGTAAATCAAGACAAATAAGCATCGAAAAAACAGCTTCGGTACACCAGAAGCCTCCATTAGCAAATACTGCAATTTTGCTATTTTCATTCATATTTTTTATCCAAAAAGTGGCATAGACTGACATTATACACTATACGCAATTTTTGCACTTTCCAAAAAACTCTAGTGAGTGCTCATTAACAAAAGAAAACTTTTTTGAATAAAGCATGGGATTAGGAAGCTCACAATACTCAATTTCTTCTATATAATCACAACTTTTACAGACAATATGATGGTGATGGGTATCATTCATTTCATAGAAAAAAGAATCTCCACGTAAATTAATCTTAAGAATCATTTTGACTTTACTGAAATACTCCAGAGTCCTGTACACAGTAGCTCGATCTATTTTTTGTAACTTTAGTGCGATGTGCTCAGCTGTCATTGGTTTATCAGCATTGTATAATTCACTCAAAATCTGCTCACGAGGTTTTGTTAATTTATAACCTAAATTCTTAAAGAGAGTAGGTACACCTTGGATTTTAATTAAATTAGAATATCCAAATTTATTTACCCTTTTAAAGCTAACCGGCTTTTTATTCATATATGCATTATATTCTAAATGCGACTGAGTTGCAATAAAGTTTGTGGCTTGCTATAGTTAATTAAGTTTTAATGCGACTAAGTTGCAATAAAAAAATTATGATAATTATAATAAGTATGGCGGCCTTTACATGCACCCTCCTTGGGGGTCTTTTTGCTTTAAAATTTAAAGACAAGCTCCATCTTATTCTTGGCTTTAGTGCTGGAGCTGTTATAGGTGTCGCATTTTTTGATCTCTTACCCGAAGCACTTGAGCTTGGAGGAAATACTGTTATTGTAGCTGTAGGATTTGTTATCTATTTAATACTAGACCGTTTTATTCTCCTTCATTCTCATGATGACCGAGCACATCTTGGTGCAAGCAGTCTTTCAATCCACAGCCTACTTGATGGAATAGGTATCGGCCTTGCCTTTCAGGTTTCTGCGGGTTTAGGACTTATTGTTACAGCAGCAGTTTTGACCCATGACTTTTCAGATGGCATAAATACAGTAAACATGATTTTAAAAAATGGAGGCCACAAAAAAACTGCTTTTAAGTGGCTCACCATAGATGCCCTAGCGCCAGTGCTCGGGGTTGTTTCGACTC
>JAYTYJ010000070.1:0-19761 GCA_043742445.1 Candidatus Tayloriibacteriota bacterium
ACCAGAAGACCGCACTGGACGCTTGGACTCATTTCACCTTTGAGGTATATTGTGAGTACATTACCAGAACAGGAGTGCCATATGTTATGGACTAGTACAGAAACTTGACTTTCTTCGTCTTATCCTGTACTTTAAAGTGGTAAGTTTTCTCAGTCGCTTACGTTTATTTATTTAAAGACGAGGGTAAAAGTAAAATGGCAAAGAAGTTATATGTAGGTGGTATTTCATACGGCACAAGTGAAGATGCTCTTAAGGCACACTTCGCTCAAGCTGGAGCAGTTGAATCAGCTAGTATTATTATGGACAAGATGACAAACCGATCAAAAGGTTTTGGATTCGTTCAAATGACTACAGATGCTGAAGCAGACAATGCTGTCAACATGTTCAACGGTAAGCCTCTTGATGGTCGAAATTTGACTGTCAACGAAGCACGACCTATGGAACCTCGAGCACCTCGAAAGGATTTCAATCGAGGAGGTGAGAGTCGAGGCAACTGGTAATACTACCATCGTCTTAAAGAAAAAAACCGCACAACTTGCGGTTTTTTTCTTTTACTTACTTGAAGTCACTAATCAAATATATTCCACCAAGGCGAGATAGGAGCTTTCTTTATGATCGAAAGTGTCTCATCTATAGAGTTGGTAATGGTAAAAATATCTAAATCTGATGGGTCTATCGTATGATGCTGGTCAACCATATTTTTTGTTAGAAATTCTTTGAAAGGGTTCCAAAAATCTTTCCCAAAAAGAATTATCGGTACAGTCGGAGTTTTCTTTGTTTGGATGAGTGTTAATACACCGAAAAGTTCATCGAACGTCCCAAAACCTCCTGGGAAAAAGACGTAGGCTTCAGCTGAAAATTCTAGGATAGTTTTTCTTGCGAAAAAATAGTTGAAGGTTATGTTATGACTTGTATATGAGTTTATATGTTGCTCATTTGGAATGGTAATATTTAGTCCGATAGACTCTCCTCCAGCCTCTTTTGCTCCCCAGTTTGCAGCCTCCATAATCCCTGGCCCACCCCCAGTTATAACTGTATATTTAAGTTCTGTAACGATACGCGCCGAAAGTTTTTTAGCATCATTGTAGTGGGAGCTAGAAGATGACAATCTTGAAGAACCAAAAATGGTGACGGATTTCGGATATTTTTTTATGAATTCAAAGGCGTCTTTGAATTCCTTATTGATTTGTTCCATATGAGCCTTTATACTCTCATCGATCTTTTCTATAGTTGCTTCTTTTTCATTTAACATGCTACATAGTATAGCATATGGTATTATCTCTCTATGAAATTTAATATAGAAAAAGAGTTAAATAATCATCGCGCTCGAGTAGGAAAAATAGAGACTCCCCATGGTGATATTCTAACTCCAGCTTTTATAGTAGTAGGTACAAAAGGTACGGTAAAAGCACTAACTGTCGATCAAGTTAGAGATCTTGGTGCTCAAGCAGTTCTCTCAAATACGTACCATCTATACCTTCAACCAGGTGAAGATATTTTAAAAAAAACAGGAAAGTTGCAAGGTTTTATGAATTGGCAAGGACCAACATTTACTGACTCGGGAGGTTTTCAGGTTTTCTCTCTTGGTGTAGGAAAGGATAGTAAGGTTTCGAAGATTGCCGAATCTGGAGATGTTTCTGATGAAATTGTAGAGCCGGCAGTTAAGCTTGTCGAAATTGATGAAGAAGGAATTAATTTTAAATCTATTTTAGACGGAAGTTCTCATCGATTTACTCCAGAACGATCAGTAGAGATTCAGCATGGTATAGGTGCTGATATTATTTTTGCTTTTGATGAATGCACATCGCCATTTTCTCCAAAATCATATCAAAAAGAAGCCATGGATCGTACTCATAGATGGGCTCAACGGTCTCTTGCTTATCATAAGTCAAAAAAAGAAAGCAAAGACCAAGCATTGTTTGGAATTGTCCAGGGGGGTCGTCATAAGGATCTTCGAGAAGAAAGTGCAAAGATAATAGGTTCTATGGATTTTGATGGATTTGGAATTGGAGGAAGTTTTGATAAAGAAGATATATACAATAGTGTAGGTTGGGTAAACGATATTTTACCAAAAGGGAAACCGCGACATTTGCTGGGTATTGGTGAACCGATAGATCTTTTTGGGGGGATTGAAAATGGTATAGATACCTTTGATTGTGTAACCCCGACTCGCATAGCACGAAATGGTGCACTTTATACTCGTGATGGGAGAATTAATATTTTAAACTCCAAATATATAGAAGATACAGGAAAAGTAGATGCAGAATGCGGATGCTATACATGCTCACATTATACTCGAGCATATCTGTCACATCTTTTTAGGGCAAAAGAGATGTTGGCTGCGACTTTAGCTTCGATTCATAATCTTTATTTCATAGTTAATCTAGTAAAAGAAATAAGACGGTCTATGTTGGAGGGGGAGTTTGAGGATCTCAAAAAAAGCTTTTTGGAAAGATATTATTAAAGCGGTAGTATATAATAATAAAAGTTATGTTCCCAATCGTCTTATTCCTGATGGGAGTTTTGCCCGCAGTAGCATGCATAGGTTGTATCTTGTGTGCAAATAGCGGCGTCTGCAGATTCCCCGAGAGAGATTTCAGAGATGCAGTAAGGTGTGGAATCACCGCAACTGTTCTCATGTCGCCACAGATAGTGGTCTGGATCGTAAGGCTCATAAAGTGAAATGTCACTTTTCACATACGACCTCGTTCAGTAGTACACTGTAACGAGGTCGTATCTTTTATTTTTTGTTCTCTTAAATTTCTCTAGGTCTGTAATCTTCAGGAGCATTTTTCAAAAGCCATTCTATATTTTCTCTATCTAGTAAGCCTTCTTGAGCACCGATGTATTGTACAACTGACATCGGATTCACTGGAGCCCAGACTAAAGCTTCGAGTGGTGCTTTACCAAGCATCATCGCTGCAATAAAAGTAGAGGCAAAAGCATCACCGCATCCTGTTCTTTCAAGTGGCGGTTTTGGATCTGGATAAATAGGCATAAAATAGAAATGTTCACCGTCGAGCATGTATGCACCTTTTGGTCCATCAGTTATAAGCACAATTTTTGGACCATATGCATGCATTTCTGCTAGTAGTATTTTAATATCCCTAGACTCTGTGGTAAGAATTCTTTGTGCTTCCTCAACATTACAAATAAAAACTTCAGTTCTTTTGTAAATATCTTTCAATTCTTTAATACCTAGTTTAATTTGGAAAGTTCCTGGTTGAAAGGCTAATTTTACATCTTTATTTTTATTTAAATAGTCGGCAATTTCCGAATGGTATTCTTTTGACTGCATACCAAGTGAACTCAAATAAATCCATTTCGGATTTTTCTTTAGTTTTGGAAATGCATAAGGATAAGCTATCTGATTTATTAAAATAGTTCTATCTGACTCATACCATAATACGAAGTGATAGTTTGTCAGCATTTCTTTGTGAACCTTCGCATATCTCGTATCAACTTTTTCCTTGATCAGGTTTGCTATACAGTCTTTACCATTTTGATCTCCACCAAGTTGCGTCATGAGTCCTGAATTAATAGTTGATGCAGATCCATGAGTATTTCCTATGCGAGAAGCACAAACAGCTGCATTGGCAGAATTTCCAACCGCTTTTACGACTTTTACATACTCAAAAGGAACTTTATCCCCAAATCTTAAACATATTTCGCATTGGTCAGTATCTACTTTACAATGAACGCTAGCATCTTTAATCCTAATAAAAGCATCAGTCGTGATATCCCCAATTGCCAAAAAATCAATATTTTTATCAAACATATATGTTACTATTGTATCATGAAGAATCAAATTATATCACTGCATGATTGCGTACTCGACGCTAGAAAGAGGGGGGTTGCGGTGGGACATTTTAATATATCAAATAGCGATGGTTTCTGGGCGGTAGTCCTTGGTGCTAAAGCCTTGAACGTACCTGTTATTATTGGAGTTTCAGAAGGAGAAAGAGATTTCATCGGTGTTAGAGAGATTGCTGCTATGGTAAAAACATATAGAGAGTCGACTGGACAGGCAGTTTATTTGAATGCTGATCATACATATTCATTTGAAAGAGTAAAAGAAGTTGTAGACGCAGGATATGACGCTGTCATTTTTGATGGAACAGAACTTTCTCTTGATGAAAATATTTCGATTACTAAAAAATGTGTTGAATATGCTAAAAAAGTAAATCCAGATATGATAGTAGAAGCAGAAATTGGTTTCATTGGAAAATCTTCAAAGTTGTTAGATGCAGTTCCTGAAGGTGTAGGGCGATTGACTGAAGTTGGAGAAGCACAGTTTTTTGTACAATCAACTGGTGTAGGTATGCTCGCTCCTGCAGTAGGAAATGTTCATGGAATAGTAAAGGGAGGTGAACCCGCATTAAATATAGAAAGGATAAAAGAAATTTCTGGCGTTGTCGGTGTACCACTCGTTCTTCATGGGGCATCAGGAAATTCTATTGAAGATGTACAAAATGCTATCAAATCTGGAATTTCTATTATTCACATTAACACAGAACTTCGTGTCGCATATCGATCTGGATTAATTAAAACCCTTCAAGATAATCCTGATGAGATAGCCCCGTATAAGTATTTAAAGGTAGCTAGAAATTCTATGCAGAAAGTTGTGGAAGAAAAGTTGAAATTATTCAATAAAGGTATATAATTGATCAATATGTCAAACGTTCAATTTGAAGGAGATTTCGATCCAGGACAAGGATCGACAGTGCAAAGTCCGCAAGTTTCAAGAAATTTTGTTAATCCATATTCACAGAATAGTTCCTCTGGTGGAATGGCTGGTTGGCTCTTGAGAAAGGGAATAATAAAAGACGAAAGTCAAGCAAAAGGAATTTTACTTGGTATCGTTGTGTTTAATATTCTAGCAATTATATTAGTAGTTTATAAGTTCATTCTTTAATTCATATGAATAAATTAAATCAAGTAAAATTGCCACTCTCAATCTATATTGTTTTGTCTTCGACTATTGTTGCCAATGCGATTGCAACATATTTGATAATTACTTATTTATTGTAGTTTGTCATAACTTAGTTACTATCTTATAAATAAGCACTCTTTTGACTTTTTTCCAATTCTGTATATAATAGACCGACATGATTACATTAAACGTAGAACCACGAGATATGAAGATTAAGTCAGAAACTCTTCGAGAAATGGGTAAAATCCCTGCTGTTTTCTACGGACCTAAACAAAAATCAACTTCAGTGACTGTTTCTACGGTTGATTTTATTAAAACATATAAGAAAGCTGGAGAATCTTCAGTTATAATCCTCAAGGAAGGAACTACAGAACATGAAGCTCTTATCCACGAAATCGATGTTCACCCAGTAACTGGCGCTCCACGTCACGCTGATTTTTATGTTATTGAAAAGGGAAAAAAAGTAAAAGTAAATATTCCTCTTGTTTTCGTCGGTGTTTCTCCAGCTGTGAAGGATAAGGCAGCTATTTTGATTAAGGTTGCTCGAGAATTAGAGGTTGAGGCTGGTGCTCGAGATCTTCCTCATGAACTTACCGTAGACATCTCTTCACTTGTTGAACTTTCAGATGTTATACAAGCAAAAGATATTAAACTTGGTTCTGGAGTGGAACTTGTTTCAGGCGCACTTGAAATTATCGCTTCTGTCTCTGAGGCAAAAGAAGAGGTCGATGAAGTAAAACCAGTAGATATGTCAGCTATCGAAGTTACAAAGAAAGGAAAGGAAGCTAAAGAAGGTGAAGAAGGATCAGAGCCAGCTGAAGGAGAAAAAAAGGACAAAGAAGATAAGAAATAAAAATGCTATAATATGACTATGAGTCGTGTATTTAGAGTGATTTTTCTTTTGCTTTTTATTTTGCTACCTTTTTTCTCTTATGCCCAAATTACTGAGACAAACAGTGAAAGAGAGGTCAGATTGAAGGCCGAATTGGTTCAAGTAGAAAAAGAACAAGCAGAAACAGAAAAGATTTTGGCTGATACACAAAATCAGAGCGCTTCATTGTCGCGTGATATTCTCATCTTGAATACAAAGATAAAAGCTGCTCAGCTTAATATCAAAGCAAAAAATTTGTTAATAGAGACTCTGGGTAAAGACATAAGTGTAAAACAAGCTAAAATAGAAGATTTACAAGGTCATATAGAAAAAGGAAAACAGACTCTAGCTCAAATTATGAGAAAAAATAATGAAATTGAGTCTATTTCATTTCCCGAATTTATCTTATCGCAGGACAATCTTTCTGAGGCTTTTATAGATATTGATAATTTTGGCTCAATTCAAGCATCATTAAAAACTACATTTGAAACAATTAGAAATAATAAAGTTCAAACAGAAACAGAAAAAACTAATTTAAACAACAGAAAAAACCAAGAGTCAGATGCTCGAGCTTCCATTTTAAATGAACAGAAAAATATTCAAGCAAATGAGACTGAAAAACAAAAGCTACTAGCTATTAGCAAGGGAAATGAAAAGATGTACGGAGTAGCATTAGCAGAGAAGAAAGCAAAAGCAAGTCAAATACGGGCTGCACTTTTTACGCTCGCTGGAGGTTCGCAGGGTATTTCTTTTGGTGATGCTCTGAGATATGCAAATGAAGCAAAAAAGACGACAGGTATACGACCAGCCTTTCTTTTGGCAATTTTGACTCAAGAGTCTGCTCTTGGAAAAAATGTAGGTACATGCTATTTAACTGATACACAAACAGGATCTGGAGTAAGTGTAAAATCTGGTACAACGTTTCCAAACGTCATGAAGCCGATTCGAGATGTAATTCCTTTTATCGAAATTACCAAGTCACTCGGAATGGATTACTCTAAAACTCTCGTGTCGTGTCCTATAGCTGGCGCTGGAGGATGGGGAGGAGCGATGGGACCTGCACAGTTTATCGCTTCGACATGGATGGTATTTAAAGATAGAATTGCTTCAGCTTTAAACATATCTACGCCAAATCCATGGAATCCGGAGCACGCCTTCGTCGCTTCTTCTCTTTACCTTACCGATCTTGGTGCAGCCAACGGAAGCTATACCGGGGAAATAAAGGCGGCATGTAAGTATTATGGTAGCAAAGGGCCAAGTTGTTCATACGCAAGTCAAGTTATGGCAAAAGCTGATAATATTCAGAGAACCATGATTGACCCGTTGCAGGGATTATGATAATGTCATATAACATAAATATATGAAAAAAGATATACATCCAAAGGAATATAGACCAGTTGTCTTCGTTGATAATTCAAACGGAGCTCAATTTCTTATTTCTTCAACAATAAAGACGAAAGAAACTATTAAATTTACCGATGGAAAAGAATATCCAGCATATCATGTTGAAATATCTAGTTCATCACATCCTTTTTATACAAACCAAGAGAAATCTCTAGACAGTGCTGGTCGTGTAGAAAAATTCAAATCTCGCCAATCAAAAGCTTCTGCAAAGAAGGCTTAAATGAATCTCGAGGAATATAAGAAAAATCATAAGACTGCGTATCTCGCGGAAATATATGAAAAGCTTTTGAAAGATGAGGCTGACATTCTTTCTATGGTCCAAAAAGATTCAAGTATGAAAGAAATGGCTCAAGCGGATCTCGACTCTATTAAAGAACAAAAGAAAAACACTGAGGATCAGATTAAGGCTATTGTTGATTCTGAAAAAGTAGAGATTGAATATCCTACAGAAATTATTCTCGAAGTACGGGCTGGAGCTGGAGGTGACGAAGCAAATATATTTGCTCACGAACTTTATCGGATGTACGAAAAATATGCAGAAAGTCAGGGCTGGGAAACTAAGCCTGTTGATGATTTGACTTGGGAAATAAAAGGAAAAACAGTGTACGATCAACTTCGTTTTGAAACTGGGGTACATCGTGTACAGAGAGTTCCTGAAACTGAAAAGATGGGGCGAGTTCATACATCTACAGCCACAGTGGCAGTACTTCCTTTGCGCAAAAAAGTAAAATATGAAATGAATCCCTCAGACCTCCATATTGAAACTTCTCGTTCAGGTGGTAAGGGTGGACAGAATGTTAATAAAGTGGAAACCGCTGTACGTATCGTGCACGTACCGACGGGTATGGACGTTCGTTCAACAGCTGAAAGAAGTCAGTCTGCTAACAAAGAGACCGCTATGGCCATTTTGTCTGCAAAGTATTCAGCTTTGAAAGAAGAGGAAGATGCAAAGAAGTTCAATGCAAATAAGAAGGGCCAAATAGGTACTGCGGACCGTTCAGAAAAGATTAGAACATACAATTTTCCACAAGATCGGATTACAGATCATCGAATCAAAGAATCATGGAGTAATATTCCTACTATTATGGATGGAAAGCTTGATAATATTATAGAAACCATTCAAACGGCTCACAAAGCCGAAGAGGCATTGCAAAACTAAGCCCTATTTGCTACACTCTATTCTACATATTTATGGTAAATACAAACAATCCCAAGATAGATACTATGTTCAAGGCAGGTGCCCATTTCGCGTTTTCTAAGACACGAAGACACCCCACAACAACTCCTTATATTTTTGGAGTAAAAAATAAAGTAGAGATCTTTGATCTTGAAAAAACATCAGAACTTTTAGATAAAGCCAAGGCGTATGTTGAATCTTTGGCAAAGGAAGGAAAGTGTATCCTTTTTGTAGGTGGTAAAAGTGAAGCTAGAAATGCAGTAAAGTCAGGTGCTCTATCTATAAACATGCCTTATGTTGACGGACGATGGATCGGAGGCACTTTGACAAACTTTATGCAGATCAGAAAGCGAGTAGAAAAGCTTGAAAAACTTACAACAGAAAAGGAAAAAGGAGAGTTGGCAAAGTATACAAAGAAAGAAAGACTTTTAATCGATAGAGAGATTACAAATTTAGAGAGATTTTTTACAGGCATTGTTTCTATGAAGGACCTTCCAAAGGCTATTTTCATCATCGATCCGAAGAAAGAACAAACAGCCGTAAAGGAAGCACAAGACATGGGGATTACTGTTATTGCTCTTGCTGGATCAGATTGTAATATCAAAGGATTAGATTTTCCTATAGTAGGAAATGATTCATCACAAACATCAGTGAACTTCTTCGTTCAAGAAATATCAAAAGCATATTCTACAGCAAAGAAAGTTTAGTAATTATTTTTATGATCACCACAGAACAAATAAAAGAGCTTAGAGATTCGACAGGTATTTCTGTTATGCAATGTAAGAAAGCTTTGGAAGAGGCTGGAGGAGATATGGAAAAGGCGCGTGTCATTCTTCGAAAAAAGAGCGGAGAGCTTGCTGCGAAGAAAAGCGATAGAACTTTTGGTGCTGGTATCGTTCAGGCCTACGTTCACTCTACAGGCCGTGTAGCTTCACTTGTAGAACTTGTATGTGAGACTGATTTCGTGTCTGGAAACGATGAATTTAAGGCTTTAGCACGAGATATCGCTATGCATGTCACAGCTTCAAACCCTAAATTCCTTACAAAAGATGAGATTAAAGAAGAAGATAAAAATACTGCAAAAGAAGTTTTCCTAAAAGAAATCGCAGATAGTGGTAAAAAAGTAGCAAAGGAAATGGAAGAAAAGATTCTTGAAGGAAAGCTTGCAACATATTTTGCTGATCAAGTTCTTTTGAACCAATCCTTCATCAAAAATCCTGAACTTACTATCGAAGCGCTTATCCTTGCTGCAGGACAAAAGTTTGGAGAAAAAATCGCTATTGCACGTTTCAATCGCTTCGCAGTTTTGGAGAAATAAATAAAATCTATGACAGTTTTTTTCGATACATCTATTATTTCATTCTTCTTATCTTTTACTGGAATCATCAGTATGTTGGGATTTAAGACGGTGGAGATTCGTTCAGGGAAAAAATCTTGGATCTCTCGGCTATCTGAAAAAACAAATAATAGCGTTCACCCTCATCTTACAACCTTAAAAGGTTTACTTAAATATATGAATAGAAAGAGTGCACTTGCACTTGTGCAATGGATTGCGTATCATGTTCTTACGTGGGCAAGAAATGCCTATATTTGGGCTTATAGAAAAGCCCATGCCCACGCTCCGTCGAAGAAAGTTATAGATATGGTTCGCGGTAGAGGAGATGCAAACAGAAATGGAGGTTCGTCATTTTACTTGAAGCGTATTTCAGGAGATGAGGTAGAGGTTCCTGAAGTAAAAAAGTAAATTAAACTTTAAAAGTGCCACCTTAGCTCAGTTGGTAGAGCAACTCTTTTGTAAAGAGAAGGTCCTCAGTTCAAATCTGAGAGGTGGCTCCAATTACCTGATTGTAGCGTTATAAGTTTCTTTTGTGACTTGTTCTAATTTCTTATGAAGGGCATCAATTTCTGCGTTTATGAGAGTTCGATCTATAGTTCTGTAGGTGATTCTATATGCATAACTGATATTTTCTTTTCCAAACTTTGCTTCATTTTCATATTTATCAATCAAAGCTACTTCTTCAACTATATCTGGTGCCACATCTCGCACAAGGTCAAAATAGTTATTTGGTACAAAATCATTTTTTACAATAAAAGAAATATCACGAACAATAGCTGGGTATTTACTTACATCAGTGTATTTCTGACCTAGTTTTAATTGTTTAATAACTCGAGGATCTTTAGACCAGAGAAGTCGAATGTCTGGTAGCTCCATACCGATTATCGCCAGTCTCTCTAGACCAAATCCGAAAGCCCAACCGTTGTATCCTTCTACGCCGAAATTCTTTAAAACTGATTTTTTTGGCATCCCTCCGCCTAGAATCTCAACCCATTGATCATTGATCATCACTTCTACTTCAAGGCTTGGATCTGTGTAGGGGAAGGTGTCGACATTAAAACGATATTTTGTTTCTTTGCCGAAAACTCCTTCTACAATTCCTGAAAGCACAGTTTTTAAATCATCTATAGTGAGAGTTCCTTTGCTATCTGGCTGAAAGAATACACCACCCATTTGATGGAAAATATTCATATGTTTTCTATCGATTTCATCTTTTCTATATACTTTTCCATAACAAAGAGTTCCGAAAGATTCTCCCTTAATTATTTTTTCCTTTATTTCTGGAAGATTCAAATAGTAATACCACATCACAGTATCGTGAGTTCGTAGGACGTTCGTATCGTCAGCGTAGTATGTATCTGATTTACTTCTGGCGGGGTGATTTGGCGCAAAATCAAAAAGATCAAAAAGTATTTTTGTCGGTATGATTTCAGGTATGACGACGTTGTCAAAACCCTTGAGAATAGACAAATCTTTAACTCTTTCAATGATTTCATGCAAAGGACTGCCAGAGGTTCGAGAAAGATCAGGCATATCAATATACTTCTGGATTCTCTTTGCTTCTGCATCTGTACGTTCTGTAAGAGTCTTTTTAATAGCGTTTTCTTCTGTTAGCGAGATTTTATATTCTTTCATGTTATTAGTGTAGTGAAAAAAAGTAGAAAAGTAAAGAATTGAATGCCGACCTGAAATCTGCTATACTTCATGTATAATTTTATGGCAAAAGAAGCTGAAAAGAAAGATAATTATGGTGCAAATTCGATCCAAGTCCTCGAAGGTCTAGAGCCAGTTCGAAAGCGTCCCGGAATGTATATAGGTACAACTGGTCCAGATGGTCTCCACCACCTTATAACAGAAATATTCGATAACTCACGCGATGAGGCGATGGGTGGTTTCGCTAGTCACATAGAGGTTGCCTTATTACCAAACAATCGCGTCCGAGTTGTGGATAACGGCCGAGGTATTCCAGTGGATATTCATAAAGCAACAAAAGTCTCAGCTCTAGAAACTATTATGACGGTTCTCCACGCTGGAGGTAAGTTCGGAGGAGATGAATCTGGTTACAAGGTCTCAGGAGGTCTCCATGGAGTGGGAGCTTCTGTGGTAAACGCTCTCTCAGTCTATACTCAAGTCTGGGTACATAAAGATGGAGATATCTACACTCAAGAATATTCTCAAGGAAAGAAAAAATATGCAGTCAAAAAAGTAGGAAAGACAAAAGAGAATGGAACTATCGTTGCTTTTGAACCAGACATCCTTATCTTTAAGGAAGTCAAATTTGATTTTAATAGAGTAGTAAATTCACTACGTCAGCAAGCATATCTCGTAAAAGGTCTTCGAATCAGTGTTATTGATGCACGAGAAGCAAAAGATTTAGAAGTAGAGACAGAAACTACATATCTAACCACCTTAAATCTCCAAGTTCCTTCCCAGACTTTTTTCTTCGAGAACGGTTTAACATCTCTCGTAAAGTTTAATAATCAAATCCTAAAGCCAGTTCACAAAAATATCTTTTATGTAGAAAAGAAGGTAGAAGGGATCGAGTCTGTAGAAATAGCACTTCAGTATGCAGATGACATCTCTGCTCGTATTCTTGCTTTTGCAAACAATATTTATAACCCAGAGCATGGAACGCATGTTACAGGTTTCAAGACTGCATTAACTCGAACTCTGAATACTTATGCAAAGAAAAATAATCTCACTAAAGATGGGGAAGATAGTTTTACTGGAGATGATGCACTCGAAGGTCTTACAGTAGTTATCTCAGTGAAGCTAAGAGAAATCCAATTTGAAGGTCAGACAAAAGCAAAACTTGGATCAGTAGAAGCTCAAAGCGCTGTATCGACAGTATTCGGAGAGGCTTTCTCATCTTTCCTCGAAGAAAATCCAGATGATGCAAAAGCTATCATTATGAAAGTAATCCTTGCCATGAAAGCTAGAAAGGCTGCCAAAGCTGCAAAGGACTCTGTACTTCGAAAAGGGGCTTTAGAGGGTATGACATTGCCTGGAAAGCTTGCGGACTGTCAGACAAACGATGCTTCAGAATCAGAACTCTTTATTGTAGAGGGAGATTCGGCTGGAGGTACTGCAAAGACGGGTCGCGATCGACGCACTCAAGCTATCCTTCCACTTAGAGGAAAGATTTTGAATATCGAACGAGCTCGCCTAGATAGAATGCTTGGTTCAGAACAAATAAAAAACCTCGTACTAGCTTTTGGAACTGCTATTGGAGATACATTTGATATTTCAAAACTTAGATACCATAAAATTATTCTAGCTACAGATGCTGATGTTGATGGTGCACACATTCGGACTTTGATTTTGACATTACTTTATAGGTATTTTAAACCGCTCATTGAAGGGGGATATGTATACATCGCACAGCCACCACTTTATAAAGTGAAAAGGGGGAAGGAGATTATGTATTTTTACAGTGAAGAAGAGAAAAATAAAAAGTTAGGAAAAGAAATTGCTGACCTTCAAGAAATAGAAGATGTTCAAGATGAAAGAGAGGATGCGCCTGTTACCGAAGAGGATGCAAAAGAAGACGCAAAGAAAGTTGCCAAAATTTCTATCCAAAGATATAAAGGACTTGGAGAAATGAATGCTGATGAGCTTTGGGAAACTACTATGGATCCAGAGAATCGTATTCTTCGTCAGGTAAACATAGATGATGCTCAAGATGCAGATAAAGTATTTGATATGCTTATGGGAACTGATGTTCCTAGCCGTAAAATGTTCATTCAATCAAATGCCAAGAAGGCGACTATTGACATTTAGTCTAATGTAGTATACAATTACCCCGTTATGATTAATCGAATAAATACTCTTAAAAAGATGAAAAAAACAATCATTTTGTCTATATTTGCTTTGATGTTACTTTCTGTACCTCAAAAGTCTCACGCTTTTCAGCTTGAAAGACTTATTGACCCTGCGTGTCTATTTGCCTGTGATGATGGTGGCTCAAAAAGTGTTGTAAATAATACAACTAACTATAATACATCTACTGTAAGTACACCTAATCGTCCTCCAACAAACTATTATTCTAATGATAGCTATTATTCTAATGATGACTATTATGGATCAAACTACCGTGAAAGTGATTATTATCCAACATATATTCCTGCACCACAGAGACCTGTTCAGGTTTATGTAAGACCCCAGCCTGTATATGTAGCTCCACCTACTCCTGTCTATGTATATAACGACAATTATAATTATAACTACAATCAATACAATCAGCTCGGAGTTTCTTGTTACCCTGCTTATCAACAAGGAAATACTGGTGACACGATAAATTGGAGAGCTTCTGCTTATGGTGGAAATGGTAACTATTATATCTCTTGGACAGGTTCAGATGGTCTTAATGGTAATGGTTCAAGTATTTCAACTTCTTACTATTATCCTGGAGCAAAGACAGCATCTATAACTGTTACATCTGCAGGTCAGACAATTACTCAAAATTGTGGATCAGTTCAGATCAACGGTAATTATAATACGACTATTTCTGTTTCATGTTCTGCAAATAGCACTTATACTCAAGTTGGTGGCAGAATGGTTTGGCAATCATATGTATCAGGTGGAAATGGTGCTTATTCATATAATTGGTACGGAACAGATAATCTAAATGGATATACTCAGAATCTAGATACTTATTACAATACTCCTGGTGTGAAGACGGCATATGTTGTTGTTCGTTCTGGAAATCAAACTGTTACTCAGTATTGTTCAAACACTGTAACAGTTGGTGGTTATAATTACCCTACATATCCTCCAGTTTATACTCCTCCTGCACCTCCCGCACCTCCTGTAAAAAGTAATGAGACAACTATTATCAAATACATTACAGTTCAACCTAAAAATGAAGTGGCAACAACTACTGTAGCACCGACAATAACTAATACTTCTGGTCCAACAACTATCAGTATTCCTTGGGGATGGATATCACTACTTGTAATAATTATACTTATTTTCACAATTATATATTTAATTTTCTCTAAGAGAAAAATGTAATTAAAAAATCTTATAAACAAAAAAGCCCCAACGGGCTTTTTTGTTTATCCTCTATAATGATCTAGATTTTATTTCTTCTACTATTTTTTTAATGACCTCTTGTTGATCTAGTTGACCAACCTGACCCTTATCTCGACTTTCAAGAGTGATTTTCCCAGCAGCGATGTCTTTGTCACCTATAATGATAAAGTAAGGCGCTCGGCTTACTTTTGCTTGGCGAACTTTTTTACCAAATCCTTCATCTGAAAGTTCGACTTCAGCACGAACCATATTCTTTCGGAGTTCGTCATAGATCTCAACTGCTTTTGCATGATGAGCTTCACCAACAGGGATGATTTTTACTTGAACTGGAGCAAGCCAGAGAGGGAAGTTTCCACCAAAGTGTTCTATGAGGAAGCCGATGAATCGTTCATGTGTTCCTAGAGGAGCTCGATGGATACATAGAGGTGTTTGTTCTTTTCCTTCGTTATCTTTATATGTGAGGTCAAACCTCTTCGGGACTGCAAAATCAACCTGATTCGTTGCTAGGGTAAACTCTCGACCAATAGCACTCCATACTTGGACATCAATCTTTGGACCATAGAAAGCTGCTTCGTTTTCTACTTCAATATAAGGAATCTTTGATTCGATAAGTACGTTTCGGACCATGTCCTCAGTTTTTTTCCATAATTCTGGTTCATCTACATACTTATCTCCTAAACGCTCCGGATCATGCTTTGAGAAACGCATAATATATTTTTTAACTCCGAATATTTTGAAATAATGCATATACATTTCATTAACCGCTCGGAATTCATCAGCAAACTGGGCTTCTGTACAATAAATATGAGCATCATTCATTTCAAGCATTCGTACGCGCATCAAACCAAAAAGCTCTCCAGATTTCTCATGCCGATAACATGTTCCATATTCTGCAAGACGAAGGGGAAGCTGCTTGTATGTTCTCGGTTCAGCGCTGAAGACTTTGTGGTGATGAGGGCAGTTCATGGCCTTTAGATAATATTTACCACCTTCGTATTCCATCGGAGGGAACATACTTTCTTCATAGTATGGTAAGTGGCCACTCTTCTTGTACATTGATTCTTTTGCTATGTTTGGAGTTCTGACTCTAACATACCCTCCTTTGAATTCCGTTTCTTTTGCTAGTTTTTCCAGTTCATCAGTGATGGCAGTACCGTTTGGAAGCCAAAGAGGAAGCCCGGGGCCAACATCTTCATCAAACGTAAAGATACCCATTTCTTTTCCCAGCTTTCGATGGTCCCTTTTCTCCGCCTCTACTCTCATTGTCTCGTAATCATCAAGAGCTAATTTTGTAGAAAAAGCCAAACCGTAAATACGAGTAAGCATCGTGTTTTCTTCACTTCCTCTCCAGTACGCTCCCGCAACTCGAGAAAGCTTGAATGAATCGTGAGGAATTTCTTTTGCAGGATTTTCTGCATGACCTCCGCGGCAAAGATCAGTAAAGTTGCTGCAGGTATAGAGTGTGATTTTTTCGCCTTTCTTTGTAATCTCTTCGATGAGTTCGAGCTTATAGTGATTATCTTTAAAATGTTCACGTGCTTCCTCGGCTGAAACTTCTTTGTGTGTAAATTTTGTCCATGATTTGAGATGACTTTTCATCTTTTTTTCCAAAGCAGGAAGATCTTTTTCAGAGATTTTTATTCCAGCAGGGAATTCAAAGTCATAGTAGAATCCATCATCGATAGCTGGGCCAATAGTATTTTTGGTTTCAGGATATAGTTCGAGGACAGCTGAAGCCAATACATGGGCCAATGTATGCCGAATATGTTCAATATTTGAATCTTTCATGGAATAACTTTACCATAGTCTTTATTTATTTTCTAACTCAACACCTTCACTTTCTCAATAATCATACTCTTTTGTCCATTTCTTTCTGACATTTTTCCTTTTATTGCGAGACATTTATCGGGAGTGAAAGCTGATCTAAACTCGACAAGAACTCGAGGGAAGACCACAGTTTCCAGTTCTCCAGAAAAATCTGTGACTTTTACAAATGCCATATTGTCACCTTTTTTGGTCGTGATCGGTTTTATTTCTTCTATAATACAAGCAAGTGTCACTTCGGCTCCATCTGCGAGAGTCTCTTTAGCTTTTTTAATATCCATATCTCTCTTTAAGATAATATCTCGGTATTGTTCAAGTGGGTGTCCAGAAATATAAAGACCAAGTAGTTCTTTCTCCCAAGCTAGTTTTTCTTTTGGATCTATATTTGGAACATCTGCAAGTTTCAGGATCGGGATTGAGGATGTATCAGTCATCATTCCAAAAAGAGAATCTTGATTATCTGCTTGTTTACCTTTTTCTTTATTATGTGCTAAAAGTGTTTCTAGATTTCCCAAAAGAACTCCACGGTCAATACTGAATCGATCTAAAGCACCCGCTTTTATCAGGGCCTCCATTGACTTTTTATTGAGATTTTTATCTTTTACTCGGTCTAGAAAATCTGTAAGAGATTTAAAAGGTCCATTCTTTTTTCTTTCATCAATTATTGCTGTTGATATTCCTTGACCAAAATTTTTAATAGTGACGAGTCCAAAACGTATCGTATCTTTTTTACGATCCTCCATGTTTTTGACAACCGTAAACAGACTATAGCTTTCATTGATATCGGGTGGAAGAATTGGAATAGCCATACGTTTACATTCGGCTATAGTTTCTGCAATTTTCTCTATATCTCCTGAGTAGGCACTCAAAACCGCTGACATATATGTGGCAGGATAGTTTGCTTTCATGTATGACGTCTGATATGCCACTCGGCCGTAACTAGCTGCATGAGCTTTATTGAATCCATATGCAGCAAAAGGTTCTATAAGTTTCCAAAGAGTATTTGCATCTTTTTTACCTAAACCATTTTTTACGAAACCTTTGAGAAGTTTTTCTTTTTGCTCTTCCATATCTTTTGGAATTTTCTTGCCCATAGCTTTTCGAAGTTTGTCGGCTTCTAACCAAGAGTATCCAGCCAATTTGATAGCGATCATCATAACGTCGTCTTGATATGTAATCACTCCGTATGACATATCTAATATATCTTTCATTCGTGCATCTAAGTATCCGATTTTCGAATTATCATGTTTTCTCTCTATATACTGAGGAATAGATTCCAAAGGGCCTGGGCGATAGAGAGCCACCATAGCATTGATATCATGAATACTTGTAGGCTTGAGTTCGACAAGGAATTTCGTCATACCTGTACCGTTAAGCTGGAAAAGTCCGATAGTTTCTCCACGAGCCAACATTTCAAATGTCTTTTTATCATCCAGTGGAATATTTTCAATATCAATATCTATGTCGTCAATCTTTTTTACTCGTTCAACGGCATCAGCAAGAATCGAAAGATTTTTAATTCCGAGAAAGTCGAATTTTAAAAGACCTACTCCATCTTCACCAACGGCATGCATATCGTATTGAGTGATAATTTTCCGAAGAGGGTTTCCGTCTTTGTCTTCTTTGTTTTTCGTATCGTACTGGAGTGGGACGTGTTCAGTCAAAGCATCAGGAGAAATAACTACACCAGCAGCGTGCACGGAGATGTGGCGTGCACAACCTTCGATTTTTTTTGCCATGTCGATAATCTTTTTTGTATCTGGCTCGTTTTTATATGCATCTGCTAGTTCTGGGACTTCAGCGATAGCTTTGTCGATAGTCATAGGAAAACCTTGCGCACCTAAGGGGATAAGTTTTGAAATACGATCAGCTGTCTCGTACGGATAGCCCATAGCTCGAGCAATATCTCGTACAGCTCCTTTTGCCATCATAGTACCGAATGTACCGATTTGGGCTACTTTATCATAACCATATTTTTTACGGGTATATTCTATCACTTCATCTCGTCGATTATCAGCAAAATCCATGTCTATATCAGGCGCGGAAGGTCGTTCTGGATTTAAGAATCGTTCAAAAGGGAGTTTATATGCAAGTGGGTCTACATTCGTAATACCGGTCACATATGTGGTCAACGATCCAGCAACCGATCCTCGAATATTTGTCAAAATCTTATTTTCATGTGCATAACGCAAAAGATCAGATACTACAAGAAAATATTGAGCGTATCCTTTATCTTTAATTACTTTGAGTTCGTATTCTAGGCGGTCAACTACATCTTTTGATTTTGTAAGTCCTCTTCTTGGAATACCCTCATATGCGAGACGTTTTAATTCATCATCGTATGAAAGTCCGCTTTCTACTATAAAGTTAGGGAAGTACCATTTTCCTAGACCTAGATCGAGATTACACATCTCTGCGATTTTTAGGGTATTATCTAGTGCCTCAGGTATGTCGTGAAAGAGCTCTTCAGCCTTTTCAGAAGAAATAAATGAAAAGTTTTCTTCCTCGCCATTATCATCGATAGAACCTGGGGTCGTACTTCCGCCCCTATCTCCGAAGTCTGCAGTATTAACTAACATCAAAGTGTCTCTTGCACTTTTATCTTCTTGATGCAGATAGTAAACATCGTGACCTGCTACTATCTGAGTGTTAGTTTCTTTGGCGAGTTTTATTAGCTGTTGCATGAGTCCTTCATGCTCTTGGATTTCTGGATGACGAGTAATTTCTATAAAAAAGTTTTGTTCCCCGTATACTTTTTTAAAGAATTCAATCCATTCTTTTGCTTTATCAATATTTCTATTTTTCAAAGCAAGTGAAATGTCGCTTGAAAAAGAAGGGGCAATGCAAATAAGGTCTTTATTAAACTTCTCTATCAACTCTCGATCAATGCGAGGTTTGTAATAGTATCCTGTGAAGTTTGATTCTGTCACAAGTTGAACCAAACTTTTATAGCCTTCATAATTTTTAGCTAAAAGAACTAGACGTCCACGACGATTATCGATACCGGCCTGCATGTCCTTACGGGTCCTAACAGCGGTATAGAAGTCGACACCAATTATTGGCTTAATCCCCTTTTTCTTTGCTCTTTGGTAGAACTCTATTGCTCCGTACATATTACCAGCATCAGTTAATGCGAGTGCAGGCATGTTAAGAATCTTAGCTTCATCAAGGAGGTCATCTAT